>NZ_JBFAOJ010000105.1:0-30824 GCF_040675205.1 Streptosporangium sp. NPDC049644
TTGCCGAGTTCGTCGGCGAGCTTGTCGGCCTCGCCGGCCGCGGGGGTGATGTGGGCCCATTCGGCGTCCGCGGGAGCGGGGCCGTCCTGGGCCAGGTAGTGGATCACCACGCGCGCGCCCTGCGCGGCGAACGCGCGGCTGATCGCCGCCCCGATGTTCCCGGCTCCTCCGGTGACCAGGACATTCTGGTGGGCTAGGCGAGTATTGATCATGATGTCTCCTTCACGCGCTTTCTCAGCCGGTGATCGCGGGGCAGATGAGCGCAGCCGCGCATCGGTGTCGATGGACGACCGCCGCCAGGTCCAGGGCGGCCCGCGAGCAGAAGCGGAAGCCGCCCTCCGCCGAGACGACGGTGAACGGCGTGCAAGGCAAGCCGGAGAGCGCGGCAAGGCACGCAAAGCGATGAACACGAAAGACCTGATCTGCTGGGACACTTCACCCCGCAGGGCTGGACGCCTCGTGCGCGGGGGTGGGCAAGATCAGGAACGCATGCTCCCATCATTCCGCAACACCGGCATCGGCCGTGCGCCACGGTACGCATGGCGGGACGGGAAGCTGCTGGTCGAGTCGGCTCCCAGCGTCGTCGCCGAACCGGTCCGCCGGATCGAACAGATCACGTCCACCATCGACAGCTGACAGGTGCCGGCCGTCTCCTCGGTGGACCACCTCACCGCAGAGGCCGGCCGGGCCGTTTTCGCGGAGAACTACGCGGCATAACGTCGCCGAATACGGCGAGCTCGCGTAGTCACGGGGAAGCTACCTGGCGGCTGGGACATGTTCGGGAGCGGGGAGGGCCCTGACGC
The DNA here is from genome assembly GCF_040675205.1 of Streptosporangium sp. NPDC049644. Classification (NCBI taxonomy): domain Bacteria; kingdom Bacillati; phylum Actinomycetota; class Actinomycetes; order Streptosporangiales; family Streptosporangiaceae; genus Streptosporangium; species Streptosporangium sp. NPDC049644. Next base: position 804 of record NZ_JBFAOJ010000105.1, read on the forward strand.
TCAGCGCGTCGAGGATCTCACCGCGCTGCCGACCTCGGCGGGGAGCGCTGAGGTCGAGACAGTTACCGCTCCCGGACTGCGTAGGTCAGGTGGGTCACCCGCTGCGTCGGCTCCGCGCGGATCTGCTCCAGGGCCACGCGGCCCGCGTCCACGCCCTCGAACAGGCGGATTCCGGAGCCGAACAGCACGGGTGAGAGCGCGATCGAGAACTCGTCGATCAGGCCGGCGTTCACGTACTCCAGGATCGTCGCGCCGCCGCCCGAGATGCGGACGTCGCGGTCGCCGGCGGCCTCGCGGGCCTGGTCGAGCGCGGTCTCGATGCCGTCGTTGACGAAGTGGAAGGTGGTCCCACCCGGCCGCTCCCAGGGGTCACGCTTCTCGTGCGTCACGACGAACACCGGCGTGTGGAACGGCGCCTCCTCCGGCCACATCTGCTCGCCGGCGTCGAACATGCGCTTGCCCATCACGCTCGCGCCGGTGCGCTCGAACGTCTCCCGCACGATGTCGTTGTCGCGCCCTTCCTCGCCGCCCCCGCCGAGTTTCAGGTTCTCCCGGAAGAACCGCTGTGGGAAGATCCACTGCTGCAGTTCCATCCACTGCCGCCCCATCAAATCCCCGAGGGACTCGGGTGCGATGAAGCCGTCCAGCGACATCGACACGCTGAAGAACACCTTCCCGCCCATCAGCCCTCAGCGCCCTTCCGAACGATCTCGGTGACGTAGGCAGCCAGGTTGCTCAGGGTCTGTCGGCCGCCCTCGATCGCGTGGTATTTCTCGACCGCTTCGTCGCGCAACTCCTTGGTGGGGAACACCGTGCGCATCTCGATCCGGGTCGCCGCCCCGTCGGGCGCGAACGCGAGGACCGACTCGAAGGCGTTCGGGTCGCCGCGGTATTCGCCGTGCAGCAGCGCGATCCCCTCCGGCGGGACGATCTCGGTCCAGGTGATCCACTCCCGGTAGTCCGTCCCGTCCGGCCCGTGCATCACGAAGTCCCACTCCCCGCCGACGTGGAACTCGAAGGACCGCGTGGTGGTGGTGAACCCCTCCGGCCCCCACCACCGCGACAGGTGCCGCACCTCGGTGAACGCCTCGAACACCAGCTCCCGTGGGGCGTCGATGACCCGGGAGATCACAATCTCGCGGTCGGCCGTCGCGGACTGCGCCGGCGCCCTTTGTCCCGTCTCGCTCATCAGTTACTTCCTTCCTGTCTTGCCTGCTTGAGGTCCTGCACGTAGGCGTCCAGCCGGTCGAAGCTCTCGTTCCAGAACCGCTCGAACCCGCCGGTCCACTCGTGGACCGGTCGCAGCCCGCGGGCGTCCAGGCCGTACAGGCGCTGTTTGCCTGCCTTGCGGTCCCGCACCAGCCCGACCTCCCGGAGCACCCGCAGGTGTTTGGACGCCTGCGGCTGGGTCATCCCCAGCTCCTGGGCCAACTCGGTCACCGGCCGCTCACCCGCCCGCAGCAGTACCAGGATCTCCCGGCGCTGCGGCTCGGCGATCGCGTTGAAGACGTCCGACGTCGTCGCTGCTCGTGCCATGGCCGTCATCATATGCCGATATCGGCATGCGTCAATCCAGGGGAATCAGGCGGGTCTTGTCAGATGACGATCGTGACCCTTGTCAGCGGCTGCGGAGACGTTCCCAGTCGCCGTCCAGCAGCCGTCGCTTGACACCACAACATGCTCGGATGTCTGGGGACACATTTGGGAGCAGAGGGCCGGCCGGGAAGATGACGATCGCGCCCTGGAACAGCCCCTTCCTGCCGTACTGGTCGCCGAGCTTTCCCCAGAGCGGCGTCGAGACCGTCGACGCCGACATGTAGGCGGTGACCATCCATGGCGTCCCCGCCCGACATCCCATCGATCCCGACAACGGTGATCGGACGATTACTCAGGCCTATCACAGGCCGTTGTCCGATTCCCCCGGAGTCCTGCCCGTCGCCCTGGGCTGTGTCCCGTGGATCGGGTGACCGCGGTGGACATCCGCTGTCCGACGCCGGCCACTGCCGGCGCCGCCGCGCCGTGGATGCCGATCCAGAGGACAAGACCGTGCCGGGGTCATACCGGAAAACCCATGGCGACTTTCCGACGACAAGTCCGACAATCACGCAATGGATCCTGTCACCCTGACCACGCAGCGCCTCTTGCTGCGTCCCCTCGAATCCCTCGACGCCGAGGCCCTCTTCCTCGCCTGTCAGGACCCCGAAATACAGCGCTGGACCGGGATCCCCTCACCGTACGAACGTCAGCACGCCGAGTACTTCCTGCGGCAGCTGGTACCGGAGGGCTGGCGGAAGCAGACCATGTTCCACTTCGCCGTGGAACCCCGCTCCGGCGGACCCCTGCTGGCCTCGGTCAACGTGCACAATCACACCGGCACCTGGGAGATCGGCTACTGGACGGCGCGGGAGCATCGGGGCCACGGTTACGCGACCGAGGGAGTACTCGCCATAGCCCGCTGGGCCTTCACCATGCTGGGTGTGCATCGCCTGGAGTGGCGCGCCGAGGCCGGCAACGAGGGTTCGCGCACCGTCGTGGAGAAGGCCGGCTTCGTCTTCGAGGGCGTGCTGCGCGCGGCGATGATGAACCACGGCACCTGGCGGGACGTCTGGATCGGCGCGCTTCTCCCATCCGATCTCGAACCGTCCTCCACCGCATAGCACCCCCAGCCGGGTTATCCACAGGCTGTGCCCCGGGCTCCTCAGCGGCCCGGACGTGGCGCTAATCTCGGCGCCATGGTTACTCGCGCGGACATCGGAGTCATCGGCGGCTCGGGCTTCTACTCACTGCTCGACGACGCCACAGAGATCGAGATCACCACACCGTACGGGCCGCCGAGCGACGTGGTCACCGTCGGCCACATCGGGTCGCGCTCGGTCGCGTTCCTGCCCCGCCACGGCCGCGACCACCGCTTCCCTCCGCACCTCATCCCCTACCGGGCGAACCTGTGGGCGCTGCGCTCCCTCGGCGTGCGCCAGGTCCTCGCCCCCAGCGCGGTCGGCTCGCTGCGCCCCGAGATCGGCCCCGGCGCCCTGGTCGTCCCCGACCAGCTCATCGACCGCACCGCCGGCCGCGTACAGACCTACTACGACCAGGGCGGCGTCGTCCACGTCGCCTTCGCCGACCCCTACTGCCCCGCGGGCCGGGCGGCGGCGGTCGCCGGCGCGCGCTCCTCGGAGTGGGAGGTGTCCGACGGCGGCACCCTGGTGGTCATCCAGGGCCCGCGCTTCTCGACCCGCGCGGAGTCCCGCTGGTTCAGCGGCAACGGCTGGTCGATCGTCGGCATGACCGGCTTCCCCGAGGCCATCCTCGCCCGCGAGCTGGCCCTCTGCTACACCTCGATCTCCCTGGTCACCGACCACGACGCCGGGGTCGAGGCGGGTGAGGGGGTCACCCACGAGGAGGTCCTCGCCTTCTTCGCCACCAACGTCACCCGGATGCGCTCCCTGATCACCGACGTCGTAGCCGCCCTCCCCGAAGACCGCACCTGCCCCTGCCCCACCGCCCTCGACGGCCTCAAGCTCCCCTTCGACCTTCCTGACTGAGCCCATGCCTTGCCGGAGAGGTCCTTCGGCGAGGGAGACCACCCGGCCCACAACACCGCTCCCCCCTTCTCCTCCCAATGACATCGCTCTTTGGAATTTCGGAGAGCCTCGGCCCCCCAGACCGAACCCGTACCCGGGGAAGGGTCGTTCCCCGGGAAACATCACCTCGGCGATCGCCGGTTTCGCGGGGATCGCCGGCCCGCCACCCGGCGGGAGTCGTCCCTGTCCCGCCACCCGGCGGGCATCCCGTCACGGGCACCGCGCCGCCCGGCTCCCATCCATGGAGTCAGCCATGCGCGCCCTGCGCCGCCTCCTCGGCCGCCGTCACCGCCTGCTCGCCGCCCTCGTCGCCGCCCTGGCGATGGGATGCGCCCTGCTGGCCCTACGCCCGGACACCGCCTCGGTGATCGTCCTGACCGCCGCCAGGGATCTCCCCGGCGGCGTGCTGAACGGGACCGACCTGACACCGGCGGCCCTGAGGCCCGACACGGTCCCCGACGGCGCGCTGAGGCCCGGTACGCCGTTCGCCGGAAAGATCCTGGCCGCTCCCGTACGACGCGGCGAGCCGCTGACCGACGTCCGCCTGCTCGGCCCCGGCCTGCTGTCCGCCCACGGCCCCGGAACGGTCGCCACCCCGGTCCGCGTCGCGGACCCCGAGACCGCGCGCCTGCTCTCGCCGGGTGACGTGGTGGACGTGCTCGCCGCCGCCACCTCGACGTGGGACGGCACCACCCCCGCTCCCGCGACAATCGTGGCCGAGGACGTCACGGTCCTGGCCACCCCGCGCGAGAAGTCCGAGCGAGGCGCCCTCGTCGTGCTGGCCACCACCTCGGCCCAGGCGACCGAACTGGCCTCCGCCCAGGCGGGCGGACGGCTCTCCGTCACGATCGGCGTCCCCGCGAGGTGATTCCGTCGTTGGTCATCGGGTGCTCCTGTCTGGCGGACGCGGACGGACCGGATGAGCACGCCCGCCCGCGTCACGCGCCGTACGGACGCCTTGTCGCGCCCGCGCGGTGCGTTGACGACGGCACGGCGGCCCAGGCCTGGGAAGGGGACCGCCGTGCCTGCTCGTGCTCAGAAGTGGCCGAGACCGGCCGAGGTGGAGGTGAGTGCCCAGCGGTGCAGCAGCGCGGTCGTCTCGGCCTCGCGCATCTGCGCCTTCAGCCCCTCGACGGTGCGGTCGCAGAGGAGCAGCGGTTCGGGGGTGGGCCAGGTGGCGATGGCGTGGAAGAGACGGCTGCCGGTGCCGTAGAGCACGGCCCAGCCGGGCCAGGTGATCTCCAGCATCGCCGCCTCGGCACGGGCCTCGTGATCCCAGGTGTAGCGCGGCACGGGAGGGGCGGCCAGGCCGTCGCGGTGGCGTCCGCGGGTACGGGCCGGTCGTCGCCGGATCATGAGATCACCTGCCCAGCCTGCTCCTGCGCCTTCTGCTCGACGGCCCCCCGCTGCTCGACGGCCCCCCGCTGCTCGACGGCCCCCCGCTGCTCGACGGCCTCCCGCGCGATGGTCTCCTGTCGGTCGGTCTCGGCGCGCAGGGCGTCGAGGCTGTCGGCGTCGACCGTCCGTTCGGCCCCGGCGTGGAAGGCGGCCAGGGGGAAGGGGGCCTCCCGGCTCGCCCACAGCCGTCCGGCGTCGCTGAGAATCAGTCGCCAGCCGGGGATGGCCGGTTCGGGTGTGCTGGATCTAACATCATCCATTGATTGGACCTCCATCCGATCAAGGGCCCGTCCGGACGTTGGTAGCGGAGGACGGGCCCACTTCATGGGGCAGGGCAGGACACGGAGGGGTGTGCCGTACGGGCCGGGCGGCCGGTACGGAGACGGGATGACCGCTACGCGACGCAGAGCGCAGGCGGTCGTTCGCCCGAGACGGGGCATGCAGCGATACCTGCCCCCGAGGTGGGGCGGTCTGGTGCGGGCGGACCTGGCCAGGGGCGCCGTGCGACGACGGCAGGGCGCCCGCCGGGGCGGCGATACCGGTACGGCGGGCTCGGCAGACCGCTGAGCGGGTGCCGGCGGGATCACTTCGGCCGAGATCGTGAGAGCAGGCGACTCGAAGCAGGACAAGGAGCGGTCCCCGGTACGGCGAGCCTCCAGTCGCGTGGCCATCAGAACGCCGGATGGCTGCGCGTACTCATGATCGACGGACCGGTCTGGACAGCCGTGCGCGTAGGGGGCATGCCCGCAGGCGGCACACCCCATCGGCCTCGGCGGCTCGTCGACGAAGCAGTCGCAGCCGTTCGCCGTGGTCCGATCAAGGGCCGGATCACTAGGGTTACTCACGGATCAGGACTCACTTCCTGGTCAGGGGCCCGTCCAGACGTTTACACCGTCGGGCGAGCCCGTCTTTTAGAAAGGGACATCTCGCGAGCAAGGCATGCCTACGCGTGTCCATGCGTGCCTAGGCATGTCTAGGCACGTCTGGGATCGCCTAGGCATGCCAACAACGAATACGGTCACTAACATGATCGATTTCGAACCTGGCCGACCTAAGTGGGAGCAGGTCGCAGAGACGTTCGAGCAGCGCATCCACAGCGGCGAGTGGCCACCTGGACACAAGGTCCCAAGCATCGTGGCGATCATGGGCGACTATGCCGTCGGGAACAACACCGCTCGTCACGTCCTCCGCCACCTGCGCGATCTGGGCCTCGTCAAGCTCGTTCCCAGCCTTGGAACCTTCGTGTTGCCACCCGGACACACCAGGCAGAACAATCCCGGAGACTCGCGGACCACGAAGCCGTAACGGAGCCCCAACAGCCCCAACCAACTCGATCCGCAAGGCAGAGCAGTGATCCAGTGTCATAATGATCTCACTCAGAGTAGTGATTCTGGGCCATCATGCGCCCGCACCGCGCACTACGGCAAGCGTTCCTCATATATTTCTGCCTCCTCCGCGCATTGTCGCCGCAACCTGAAGCGCGGAGGATGCCAAGATGCCGGACCTGACACCTACTCCCGCGTGGCGCAAATCCACCCTTAGCGACGGCGGCAACGGCTGCGTCGAGGTGGCCACCAACCTGCCGGGCGTCGTCGCCGTCCGCGACAGCAAGGACCCGTCGGGCCCTGTACTGACCTTCTCCCCAACGACCTGGCACAACTTCCTCTCAGGCATCCGCAGCGGAGAAATCTGACCTGACGTCGGGTACCGCGCGGCTGGAACCGGTGAGAAAACCGTCCGATCGCGCGGAGGCTCGTGCCAGGGGTGGAACCTTGTTATCGGGGTTGGGGCCGTAGTCCGTCGAGGATGATCTGGGCGATGTGTGCGGAGCGTTCGTGGCTGGTGTCCGCGTCGGCGTGTCGGATCGCGGCGAAGGCGCCGGCGACGATCGCCATCACCTCGTCGACTGTCACGTCGTGGCGTACGACGCCGGCGCGATGGGCGCGATCGAGCAGGTGTGCGACCTGGTGCGTGAGGTCGGCAGCGGCGTCCGGAGCGGCGTTGCGCAGGTCGAACTCGGCGGCCGCGAGCGCGCTCTTCACCGCTGCGTTCTCCGCGCCTGAGGCCATCATCCGGGACAGCAGCGTGAACAGGGCGGCCGGATCGTCGGTACCGGTGAGCGTTTCTCCCTCAGTGACCAACTGCCTGATCTGGTCGATCGCGACGGCGAGGTACAGCGCTTCCTTGGTGGGGAAGTGCCGGTGGACGGTGCCGGGACCGACACCCGCACGGCGGGCGATCTCGTCGAGCGAGATGCCGAGGCCTTGTGAGGCGAACAACTGCTGCGCGGTCCGCAATACCTGCTCACGATTGCGGCGCGCGTCGGCCCGTAGCTCCCGGTCGTTCACGGGAGCCGTCGGCGGCTCGGCTGGAGTGTGTTTAGGCGTTCGACTGGACATCTCACGCCTAGCTTAACCGGGGCGCCGCCCCGTATGCTGCCCACACATAAACGGGGCGAAGCCCCGCTTATGTGGTCGCGTCGTTTCGCCATGAGGCAGGCCCCACCGAACACGAGGAGGTCCCTTCGATGACCACACGCGAGGAAGCCAGCGCCCTGGTGCTGCGGATGCAGGAATGCTTTAACACCCGGCAGTTCGACCAGGCCGCCGATCTGTTCACCCCTGACTTCCTTAACCACCCGCTTGGCGCCACCGGGTTCGAAACGGGCAAGGAGGCCTGGGTCCAGGTCGTTGCCCAGTTCCCGGCCATGCGCGTTGTCGCCGACGACATCCTGATCGACGGCGACAAGGTTGTCATCCGCTCATCGGTTGAGGGGATGGCGGCCCCGGGTAGCGACGTCCGGCCCGTGCTCATCGAGATCTTCCGTATTGACAACGGCCGACTCGCGGAGACCTGGGGCGTCACCGAGGGCCCGGACCCACGTCACTGAGGCCCCGCGGTCTCGCAAGTTCCTCCGGCAGATCAGCCCCGCCACGCTGACGCTACCCACATCAGAATCCGGCGGTGCCGGATGAAGGCGGGCACGGCCAATAGGCTTACGGGGCTCAATGCGGCCGAAGAGGCTTGGGTGTGGTGTTGTTCGCCACTTATCGCCCAGCGACGGCCGGTTCCTCGGTTGGAGACAGGCCGGCCGAGGTGGTCGGCTTCACCGGTCCGGTGTGATCGTGGGGAACGCGATGTCGACGGCGAGGCCACCGCCGGGGCGGGCGACGGCGGTGAGATCCGCCCTGTGGGCTCGCGCGATCGCACGCACGATCGACAGCCCGAGACCGTGATGGCCGTCGTCGGCGATACGACGCAGCCGCTGGAACGGCTCGAACAGCCGGTCGACCTGGTCGGGTGGGATGACCTGGCCAGTGTTCGCCACGGACAGGACGATCCGCCCGGTCTCGTGGCGTACGCCGATCTCGACGGTGCCGCCGGGCACGTTGTAATGGATCGCGTTGTCGTAGAGGTTGGCCAGCAGACGGGCGAGCAGCACCTGGTCGCCCGGTATCCGTACCGGGCGGAGCGTACTCCGCACCCGCAGGCCGCGCCGCTTCACGTCCGGTGCCCGGTCCTGGAGTGTCTTCTCGATCAGGCCGGTGAGGTCCACCGGCTCGTCCCGGCTGTGGGCGTCCTCGCTGCCCGACAGGGTGAGCAGCGACTCCAGCAACCGTCCCCGCTGGTCGGTGATGGCCAGCAGCCGCTCGAAGTTGGCCCGGAACGACTCCAGGCTGGCCGCGGGGTCGATCAGCGGCTCCTCCAGCAGCGCGCGTTCGACCGTCAACGGCGTCCGCAGTTCGTGGGCGGCGTTGGCGACGAACCGCTTGTTCGTTTCGAGAGTGGTCTCCAGCCGACCGAGCAGCCCGTCCACCGTGTCCGCGAGGTCTTTCAGCTCGTTGCGACGGCCGGGCAGGGACAGCCGCTCGTGCACGTTGCGTTCGGAGATCCGGTGCAGGCGTTCGGTCATGGTCAGCACCGGACGCAGCACTCGGCCGGCGATCAGCCAGCCCAGCAGCAGTGAGAACACCGCCATGATCGCCAGCGCGATGCCGGGCAGGACCAGCATCTCCGTAGAAAGACGGACGCGGAGTGCGATTCCGCCGTCGCCCGCCCCGGGCAGGCCCCGGTACGGCAACAGTGGTGCGGACGGCCCGGTCAGCGGCCGCACCAGGCCCGGGCTCAGGCTGCGGGCCAGGGCGTACATGATGAACAGCAGAACGGCGCTGGAGACCACCGAAACCAGGCAGTACAGCAGCGTCAGCCGGAGTCGGAGAGGGTGCCGGCCGAACCGCACGTCAGATCCGGTAGCCGGCTCGGGGGACGGTCTCGATGACCGGTGGGTCGCCGAGCTTGGCACGCAGCCTGTTCATCGTGGCTTTCACCGTGGTGGTGAACGGATCGGCGGCCTCGTCCCAGACCCGGTCGAGCAGTTCCTCGGCCGACACCACCCGGCTGCCGCAGCCCAGCAGGTACTCCAGCACGGCGAACTCCTTCGGGCTCAACGACAGGCGCCCCCCGGCCCGGGTAGCGGTCCGCTGTGCCGGGTCCAGCCGCAGGTCGCCGTGGACCAGGACAGGTGGCGAGGCGGGCCGGGAGCGCCGGCTCACCGCCCGGATCCGGGCCACCAGTTCGGCATAGGCGAACGGCTTGGGCAGGTAGTCGTCGGCCCCCAGACTCAGCCCTTCCACCCGCTCGGCCAGCGTGCCCGAGGCGGTCAGCATGAGCACCCGGGTCAGCGTTCCGCGGTTGATCAGGGCCCGGCACACGTCGTCACCGTGCACCACGGGAAGATCCCGGTCCAGGACTACGACGTCGTACTCGACCACCGTGGCCCGATCCAACGCCGACCCACCGTCGTAGGCGACGTCGACGGCCATCCCTTCCCGCCGCAGTACCCGGGCCACCGAGTTCGCCAGGTCGGGTTGGTCTTCGACCACGAGCACCCGCATCACCACACCTCCACGTGAACGTCGGCTGTCCCGGTCCGAGGCTAACCGCGCGCCCGTCACAGCCCGGTCACAGCTGCGCGGACCGTGCCGTGACCGGCCGCCGCGTAGAACTCGTCCGGTGACAGCACATGTCGAGGACGCCCGGCGCGTCACCGTCATCGGGGCGTTCCCGCCGGCTCGAAGCATGAAGGAGTGGATCGTGAGCGACGCCGCCGACACACCCGTGCTGAGCGTCCGCGGGTTGCGGAAGGAGCACGGCAGAGGGGAAGGATCGGTGCGTGCCGTAGACGGGGTCGATCTCGACGTCGGCGCGGGAGAGACGGTGGCGTTCATGGGGCCCAGCGGCTGCGGCAAGTCCACGTTGCTGCACCTGCTCGGCGGGCTGGACCGGCCCTCGGGCGGCGAGGTGTCGCTGAACGGCCGGCGCATCGACAACATCAGCGAGAAGGCCCTGGCCAGGATGCGGCGGACCGATGTCAGCTACGTCTTCCAGTCCTTCCACCTGATGGAGGAGCTCACCGCCGTCGAGAACGTCGAACTGCCGGCGCTGCTCGCCGGACGCTCGCCACGGGCCGCCCGGCGGCGGGCGGAGGAGCTGCTGGATCAGCTCGGGCTCGCCGACCGGTCGCGCTTCCTGCCCTCCGCGCTCTCCGGCGGCCAGCGGCAGCGGGTCGCGGTCGCCCGGGCGCTGAGCAACGAGCCGCTGGTCGTCCTCGCCGACGAACCGACCGGAAACCTGGACAGCGCCGCCACCCTGGACGTCCTCCAGCTCTTTGAGGACCTGCACGAGTCCGGGCAGACCCTGGTCATCGTCACGCACGACGCACGGATCGCGGCCACCGCGGACCGGATGTTCTCGATGCGCGACGGCGCGCTCGTGGATGAGACCCGGCTGCCCGGTGGCACCACCGGGCAGTTCGGCGCACTCGTCGGGCTGGAGGACTGACCGGAATGGGCCGCATCCTCCTCGTGCTCCGCCTGGCACTGCGTGACCTCCGGCGGCGTCGCACCGAGGCCGTGCTTCTGCTGATCGCCATCCTGGCCGCCACCACGACGCTGACGCTCGGGCTCGTCCTGCGCGACGCGGCCGCCGACCCGTACGAGAGCACCCGGGCGGCGACCAAGGGACCCGACGTGGTCGCTCACGTCGGCCAGGCCGCCGGCCTCGGGAAACTGGCCACCGCCGCCGGTGTCACCGAGCACAGCGGACCGTACCCCGTCATCGCGGGGAAGCTCAAGGCGTCCGGCCGGACGTCGGACGTGCAGGTCGAAGGGCGCGACGCCACTGTCGCGGCGGTCGATCAGCCCAAGGTGACGCGGGGCGGCTGGGTCAGCGACGGCGGCGTGGTGTTCGAGGCCGCCTTCGCCGACTCGCTCGACGTGGGCGTCGGCGACTCGGTCACCCTGGGCGGTAGGTCGTTCAAGGTCGTCGGTGTCGCGGTCACCGCCGCCATGCCGCCCTATCCCGGGGCGTCCTGCGTCGTCTCCACCGGCTGCGTCAACGGCGCCATCCCCGACGACCGGGACCTGCCGGCGGGGTTGTTGCACAATCCCGGGCTGGTCTGGCTCACCCAGGCGGATGTGCGGAGCCTCGCCTCGGACCGAAGCTCCCTGTCCTACGTGATGAACCTGAAGCTGGCCGACCCGGACGAAGCCCAGGCATTCGTCGACCGGACCGGCGGCGCCATGTCGATGCAGACCTGGGGGAGCATCCTCGCCGACGCCACCGACCTGGCCCGGGACTCCCAGATCCTGCTGCTGATCGGCGCCTGGCTGCTCGGCCTGCTCGCCGTGGCTAGTCTCTCGGTGCTGGTCGGCGGCCGGATGGCCGACCAGACCCGACGCGTCGGACTCCTCAAGGCGGTCGGCGGCACCCCGAGCCTGGTCGCCGCCGTGTTGCTCGCGGAGTATCTCCTGGTGGCCGTCGTCGCGGCCGCGGCCGGGTTGACGATCGGAGCGCTGACCGCTCCGTTGCTCACCGAGTCCAGTACCGGCCTCGTCGGCAGCGCGGGGACGGCGTCGTTGACCTGGTCCACGATCGGTCTGGTGACCACCGTGGCACTCGGCGTCGCGGTGGTGGCGACCGCTGTTCCGGCCGTGCGCGCGGCCCGCTCCAGCACCGTCGGCGCGCTGGCCGACGCGGCACGCCCACCCCGCCGCACCGGTTGGCTGATCGCTCTCTCGGCGCGGCTGCCCGTTCCGCTGCTGCTCGCTCTGCGGGTCGCCGCCCGCCGGCCGCGACGGGTGGCGCTGGGTGTGGTCAGCATCGCGGTCACGGTCAGCGGGATCTACGTCCTCCTGGTGCTCAACGCCTTCCTCGGCGACCAGCCGAGCACCGGCGCGTACACCGAGGCTCAGGTGGCGGTGCTGCGGCACGTACTCCTGGTCTGGACGGTCATCCTGCTCTCCCTGGCGGCGGTCAACGCCATCGTCATCACCTGGGCGACGGTGCTCGACAACCGGCACGCGTCGGCGCTGGCGCGCGCCCTCGGCGCCACCCCGCAGGAGATGACCGTCGCCCTGGCGGCCGCGCAGGTGCTGCCCGCGCTCGTCGGTGCCTTCCTGGGTGTCTTCCCGGGAGGCTGGGCGCTGTTCGCCGCCATCAACGCGATCACCGGCGGCGACAGCGACAAGGCCACGCTTCCGGCGCCCTGGCAGCTGATCGGCCTGGTGCCGGCGACCGTGCTGGCGGTGGCGGCGCTCAGCGCCGTTCCCGCCCGCCTCGGCGGCCGCCGCCCCGTGACCGCGACTCTCTGAGCCGAGCCCATGGCCTGGCCAACGGGTCTGCGGCCTCCACGAGGGACGATTCGTGCGGCGACGCCCGGAGGCCATCGCGACCGCGGCTCCCACGCCGGCCGCTTCACCGGTCACGGCCAAACGGAGAGTGACGGATGCGGCGGCTTACTCGGGGTCCACGCCAAGCCGTGATCAACAAGTGGCGCCGGTTCTCACGAACATTCGCCCCAGAACGCCCGTTCTCGCGAACGTGGCCATGAGTGCCCACGACGGCCGGCTGTCCAGCGTCGCCCCTCGTCGAGCGGAAAACCTACCGGGGGGCGCTGGACCATGCCTGTTGGACGGTCCGGTAGTCGATCACGGCGATGCCCTCCTGCTGGAGGAGTTCGTGAGCCTCCGGCGAGGTCAGGAACTCGTAGTCGGTTCGGCGTACGCGCCAGCCGCCGTCGATCGCCTGCGACTCCTCGCGGCCGACGCTGGGATGCACCGCCCATTCGCTGAGCCCGGTCGGCAGTTCGCGCAGCAGCTGGGCGTATCGGGCCGGCTTACCCTCGATGCTGAGGGAGAAGCTGTCCAGGAACTCGTTGTCGGTGACCGGCAGGCCCCGCTGTCGCATCTTCCGACGTCCGGGTTCGAGCCAGACCCGCACCGCCAGGCCGTACTCCGCGGCCAGCGCCACGGTCAGGTCGAGGATGTCGTCGCGTCCGCCGTCGGCCAGGCAGTGGAAGTCCAGATGCGTCGGTGTGAGCCCGGCGTCGGCCACCGCGTCGATCTGTGCGCGGAACTCAAGCTCTACCTCGTCGAGGCGGGCCTGGGCGAGGAACTCGGAACGCCCCGCGGGTGTGGATGTGAACAGTTCGCCCTCGTCGTCGAGCAGCGAGGGCACTCTCTCCTTCGCGGTCAGCGGCCCCCACCGGTAGTGGGCCGTGTCACAGACCAGCGTGAGGTGGATCCCGAACGGGATCTCCGGCCGCCCGCGAAGCAGGCGCATGGCGTGCGGCGCCGATGGACAGGGCGCCATCAGGCTGCACAAACCGGCGATGCCCTGCTCGATCGAGTCGATCACCGCGGCGTTGATCGCGTCGTACATCCCGAAGTCGTCGCAGTTGACGATGAGCACCCGGGCGTCGGGAGGGAACCCCAGCAGTTCGCTCGACTGCACCAAGGGCGCGGCGGGCTCGAAGGCATGTCCGTCCATGCCCGAAGTGTGAACCGCCGGCGAGAGATTGCGCGCGGGAATTAGCCGCATCCCCGATAGTGCCGTGACACACGCCGTTCGGTGGCGTCGATGTAGTCGTGGAGGGCCTGGCGGGAGCGGATGAGCGTGTCGATGTGTTCGTCCAGCCCATGCAGGCGTGCTCGCAGGACGGCCAGGAGTTCGGGGCAGGATTCGAGGTCGGGGGCCGCGCCGGTGGCACAGGGCAACATGAACCCGATTTCCTGGGTCGACAGTCCGGCTTCGAGCAGCCTCCTGATCTGAGTCACGGTCAGGACGGCATCGTCGGTGTACTCGCGATAGCCGTTGGCGCCGCGGCCGGGCTCAAGCAAGCCCTGGGCCTCGTAGTAACGCAGCTGATGCGTGTGGACTCCGGTCCGCCGGCTCAGCTCCCCGATCAGCATGCTCACTCCTCCTTGACCTTCATATCGGCGTGAACGTTGATGATTCTGCCATGACCACCAACCCACCCCGAGGGAGCACATGATGCGGAATCGCGATGCCGGCCAGACTCCCGTGACGGTCATAGGCCTGGGTCTGATGGGCCAGGCGCTGGCCGGAGCGTTCCTGCGCGACGGGTACCCCACGACCGTGTGGAACCGCACGGCGGCGAAGGCCGAACAACTTGTCGCCCAGGGCGCGAGGCTCGCCGACTCGGCCGGCGACGCCGTCGCGGCCAGCCCGCTCGTGGTCGTCTGCGTCTCGGACTATGGCGCTGTGCACGAGCTCCTCGATCCGCTGGGCGAGGTTCTCGACGGTCGGGTCCTGGTGAACCTGACCTCGGGCACATCACGGGTTGCCCGTGAGACCGCCGAGTGGGCGGCGCGGCGGGGCGCCGCCTACCTCGACGGCGCGATCATGGCCATCCCTCCGGCCATCGGCACAGCGGACGCCGTCATCCTCTACAGCGGGCCACGGTCGGCCTTCGACCTGTACGAGCCGGTCCTGAGGAGCCTCGGCGCGGGAACGACGTACCTCGATGGCGACCACGGCCTGTCGTCGCTGTATGACGTGGCCGTACTGAGCTTGATGTGGAACATTCTGAACGGCTTCCTGCAGGGTGCCGCCTTGCTTGGCGCCGCGGGCGTGGACGCCGCAACGTTCGCCCCGATCGCGAAGATGGGGATCGGGACCGTGGCCGACTGGGTGTCCGGCTACGCGCAGCAGATCGACGACGGCACGTACCCGGCCCTTGATTCCACCATTGACACTCACCTGGCCGCGATGGAGCACCTCATCCACGAGAGCGAGTTCCTCGGTGTCGATGCCGAACTTCCGAGGTTCGTCAAGGCCCTGACCGACCGGGCCGTGGCTGACGGGCACAGTGGCAACGGCTACGCAGCGATGATCGAGCAGTTCCGCAAGCCCTCAGGGGTGCGACCATGACCGGCCGTCGGCCCGGCATCGCCGGGAATAGCCGGCATCCGATCGCGACTTGGCAGGGGACATGACCGCCACACCATTCAACCCACGCACGCTGCTCGCGGAAAGTCGACTCGGTGTGCTCGCGACGATCAAGTCGGACGGCCGCCCCCAGCTTTCCCCCGTCATGCCCTTCTACGACCAGGAGGCCGACCTCATCTACGTTTCGATGACCGAGGGACGAGCCAAGACGACGAATCTGCGTCGGGACTCACGAGCCACACTGGAGGTCACCAGCCCCGACGGCTGGGCATGGGCCACCGCCGAGGGCACGGCGACACTCACCGGACCGGGAACCGACCCCCACGGTCCCGAGGTCGAGACACTGGTGGACTACTACCGCATCGCCGCCGGGGAGCACCCGGACTGGGACGAGTATCGGTCGGTGATGGTGTCCGACCGTAGGGTGCTTATGGCAATGACGGTCGACCACGTGTACGGCGCCAAGATCCGCTGACAACGCTCCGAAGAGCTTCGTATGTCCAGGTCCGCGCCGGCGACGGCGAGCAAGCCGTGCGGCTGCCGCGGACATGATCACCGTGGTGCGCGCGCTGCCAGGCGAGCCTCACCAGCGCGCGGCCCGGCGAAAAGCCCTCACCCACCCTCGCTGCGCTTTTGACCTCCCCGCACCGTACGAGACCCGTACCGCTGAGTGGACCCACGCCCACACTCGCCGCGTACGATGTCGCGCTCCCCAACCGTGACCAGATCCGGATGTTCGTACGCCACTTCCCTGGCCGGGCTCTTACAACAGGGAGCCGAGCTTGGGGTCGTACTCCCAGTGCCAGGGTTCGAAGGGGCTGACGTAGGCCCACTGGGGGTGGATCCAGCCGAACCTCTTGCCGTTGGCCTCCACCCAGTTGAACTCGGCCGAGCGGAAGCGCTCGACGCCCCCGCACAGGTCGACCGCGAGCCCCAGGCCGTGGTTGCTCCGCCCGGGAACCGCGGCGAAACCGGGGCGGCGGTAGTAGACCGACTGCTGCTCGGCCAGGCTCCGGTAGCTGTCGGTCACGCACATGGGCTTGCCGAACCGCCGCTTGTACGCCTCGTTGAGGCTGATGAACGCGAGCGCGGCGTCACCGCGCAGCTGGTTGCCCGGCTGCTGGAGCGGGCAGAGGTACGCCTGCGGGATGAGCCCGTTGGGAAAGTCGCCCATCGAGGTCGCCCTGGTCGGGTCGCACCCGGCCGCCGGCTGCCCGTTCTTGTTGATCTTGACGCCCAGCTTCACCAGCGCCTTGGTCAGGGACTGCACGATCTTCTGCGAGCGCGCCCTGAGCGTCTCGATCTCGGCGCCCATCTGCGCCTCCGCGAGGAGGTTGGTCGCCCGGAGCTCCTGGGCCTCGCCCGCCAGCCGCTCCCGCTCCAGTTGCAGGCGGCTGCTGTCCTTGAGGATCAGGTCCCGCTCGGCGACGAGGTGGGTGACACCGGCCATGGCACGCAGGGTGTCCGCGCTGGACTCGCCGGACAGGAAACCGGACACGTCCCCGCCGAGAGGCTGCTGGTAGAGGAACCCGACCAGGTCCGAGAGCGGCTGCCGTACCTGGTCGAAGGCCCTCTCGGCGACCTGCAGCTCCCTCAGCTTGGCGGTGAGCTGCTTCTCCGACTCACGGATCTGGGTCCGTCGCTGCTCCAGCGCCTTGGTCGCGGCCTCAAGATCCTTTGTCGCCTTCTCCGCCTCGCGACGCAGTTCTGTGAGATTCACCGGCTCGGCGACGACGACGGTCTGAACCTCCGTCGGCACCCGCTGCGCGACAGCGGCCCCCGGCAGGAGGGAAAGCATCGTCGCGACGACGGCGATCAGACCCGCTGATCGACGAGGTGGCACGTTCGACCCCTCCGTTTGCGAACTCGTGACCTGGGTCAGGCACGCACGCTACTACAGCTGGCCAACTACCCGGGCCAGACCTCCACAGCCGCTATGCGCCGAACACCCCTTTTTGCGACCGGACAAGTCAGACTTCTTGCCGCGCGTGCTCCTTACAGACCTGCCAGAGCCACGTCCTTCGCCACTCCGTCGGACAGCCGTCCCAGGGCTCCCTTTGGGGCCCAGGCTCCACAGGCGGCCGCGACGCGGCCCTCCGCGGCCCTCTGGGGACCCTCAGAGGTACGACCACGTCCGGCTCGTCCATGCTGTCCACCCCACCCCGTCGGCTTGATCCACCCGAGCGGTCCGGCCCACCCGTGCGGCCCGGTTGGCCCACTCCACCTGGCAGGCCCGGCCGTCCCGATTGACCCAGTTGGTTTGGTTGACCCAGTTGGTTCGACTGACTTGGTTGGTTCAACTGGCCGGGCTGGTTCGGCTGACCGGGTTGGTTCAACTGGCCGAGTTGGCTTACCCCTCCCGCTTCGCCCGTCCCGCCGAGCCGGCCCGGCTCATCCCGCCCACCCACCGAGCGTCCGGCTCCCGACTCCGCGGCGACCAGCATCCACCCCCCGTACACCCGCTCCGGCCGCAGAGGTGGGGGCACCAGCCTCGGCCCGAACAGCCCGCTCCGCACAGCCCCGACCGCGACCGGCACCACGGCCACCGCATCCCCCGTCGCCCCCTCGTCCCGCAGCCTCGCCCTCTCCCTCGCCACTCCCGCCCCCGGCTCCCCTCCGTCCAGGAGCCCAGCGCCTTCCCTCGCCGTTCCCGCATCCAGCAGTCCCGCTCCCTGCACTTCCCTGTCCGGTAGCTCCGCTCTCCGCACTTCGCTGTCCGGTAGCTCTGCTCCCCCACCCAGCGGCCCCGCACCCTCTCCCGCCACCTCCCCGCCCAGCGGCCCCGCACCTTCTCCCACCGCTCCCACGCCTAACAGCCCCGCATCCTCTCCCGCCGCTCCCCCAGCCAGCAGCCCCGCATCCGCCTCCGAGACCCCCTCGTTCAGTAGCCCCGCATCCGCCTCAGAGATTTCCCCGTTCGGTGACCCCGCGTCCTCCCCCATCCGGAGCCCCGAATCATCCCCAGTCCTCATCCGAGGCTCCGTACCGCTTCCAGCTCCCACCTGAGACGCCCCAGCACCACCGTCTCCCACCCGGGACATCGCGCCGTTCCAGGCACCCTCCCGGGATCCCTGCCGTCCCCCGCGCCCCTCCCCGCCCCCCGCTTTCCCTGCCGCCTCGGGCCCCGTACCGGCGTCGGCCATCCGGACGGCCGCCTCGTAGCCCGTGAGTTCGGCCACCAGCAACCCCCCGGCCAGAAGCGCGGGCGCCAGCATCGCGCCGCACAGCACCGCCGGCCGCAGCGCCCGGCGCCCGCGGATACGCTTCCGTCTCCTGTCAATCACGGAGCGTGACGCTAACCCCGTCCAACCTCGCACACCCGCCCACTTGCCGCCCTTTTACTCCAGCTCAGCGAACCGATAACCCGCTGTCCGCCCCGAACTCCCCCTCCAAGCGCGCAACCACTCGCCACTTTCGCTACTCTTACTAGGAGCCCCTGCCTCCGTAGCTCAGGGGATAGAGCACCGCTCTCCTAAAGCGGGTGTCGCATGTTCGAATCATGCCGGGGGCACTCTTCTTACCAGCGATCATGCCTTTGAACTGGGCGTTTACTTCCGGCCACCATCCAGCTCTGTGCAGCCGTGTGCCACCGTGGGCAGCCGTATGTCAGCGGCTGTGGGATATACGTGGGATGGATCTTGGCGCGTTTCCGCAGATCACCCCTCGCCGGAGCGGATCAGAGCCGGGCGATCCCACAGGGCCGGACAGCGGCCGGGACGTGGATCGGCAGCGTGGAACCAGCCCGCTTAGGATCGAACATCATGCAGCGACTGGCGCTCTTCGACCTGGACAACACCCTTATAGATCTCGACGGCGCGTTTCGGATCTGGGCTGAGGAGTTCGCCGAGAAGCGCGCCCTGGGGCGCGAGGCGGTTGATTGGCTGATCGCTCTAGATGGGGAGGGCCTCCCTCACCGTGAGGCATTCTTCGCCATGGTGCGCGAGCGCTTCGCCCTTCCTGATCCGGCCGAGGAGCTGTGGGCCGGCTACCGCGGACGCATGCCGTACCTAGTCCACTGCCGCCCAGAAGTGCTGGCAGGACTGTCCGACCTCCGTGCGGCGGGATGGCTGGTGGGGATCGTCACCAACGGGACGGCGGACAACCAGCTCGGCAAGATCCAGCGGACGGGCTTGGCCGAGGCCGTCGACGCCTATGCGCTCTCAGGCATCGAGGGCATCCGTAAGCCCCACACGGGTCTGTTCGAGATCGCCGCCAGGCGATGCGGCGTAAGTCTCCTCGATGGCGGGTGGATGGTCGGCGACCATCCTGTCGCGGACATCGGTGGAGGACACACAGCCGGTCTGCGTACGGTCTGGATCGACCGCGGAACCAGGTTCGAACACGAGCATTCCCCGGACCACGTGGTCACCGACGTGACCTACGCGATGGGCATCCTGCGCGATGCCTGCGAATGACTTCACAGGAAAGCCCGCTTCGGGAACACCGGGGCCCAGTGATGCCAGTAGAGTCCAGGCCATGGCCCGCCGGATCGACTTCTATGACGACCCCGCCGCACCCACACCCAACAGCCTGGTCCCATCGGTAAACGTCGTGGTCACCAATGAGGCGGATGAGATCTTGATGATCCGCCGTTCCGATAATGGCAACTGGGCCGTCCCCGGTGGCGCAATCGACCTGGGTGAGTCTCTACCAGAGGCAGCGATCCGCGAGACGTTGGAGGAAACCGGGATCAGGTGTGAGATCACCGACCTGGTCGGCACATACACTGACCCAAAACACGTCATCCTATACACCAGCGATGGCGAAGCCCGTCAGGAATTCTCCATTGTGCTCACCGGCTGTGCCGTTGAGGGCGAGCCGATCCCAAGCGACGAGTCCCGAGAAGTGCGTTGGGTGCCGCGCGAAGAAGTCGAGATGCTGATGATGGATCGATCAATGCGTCTACGGATCGACCACTTCCTCGAAGACGCTGGCAAGCCGTACATAGGCTGAGGCTCTGTCTCGTACTCCAGTTACCACTGTTCGCCAGAAACAGGTGAGGTCTAGACGCGTCAGCTGGCGGAATCGACAGGAGGCGAACACTCGCGCCATCCACCGCCTTACTCGAAGCCCCACCTCGTCCGACATTAAGTTCTCAGGCACCCACCAAAAAGCGACACTATCGCTCTAGAAAATATTCAATTATCTCATTATTTGGCCATAACCTTATAAGCAGATCTAATCCGCCGAATCACCATTAAAAGCGTCAAAATTAAATGAATGAACAATGTGGAAAACAAGCCCGCCAAGCCTGGATTGAGCCCTTTCTCCAACATTTCAGGCTCCACAAATGCCACCGGAACAACAAGGAGCAATGTAATTATTAGCCCCACTGCACATGAATACGATACATTCGCACGGAGCTCGTCAATCAGCACTGGCAACCTATCCCCGGATCCATAGCGGGAATCGTCGGATACCTTCACTCCTACACTAAATACATGCACCAGCAGGCCGAACAGAAACCCCGTAAGGATGGCGACTCCACCTAGGAGAACATCGCTTACGTAAAGTTTTAAATCTGCGATCCAGCAGGATATTCCAACGAGCGCAGGAAAGACATAAAATAAGGTTATGTCGGTCCAGCTAGTGTAACTCCTACCGCCGGGGCCAAACTCGTAGAGGGTATTGAAGTGGTCCCTAATAAGGTCACGGATACCAAGACGGCCGAAGTAACGTTGCATACGGGGACTCACCGGGCAGGCACCTCCGGTCAGCCGCTCACTGAGCAGCTAAGGCGGCTTCCTTCTCTTGTCTACTGAAGAGTACTGCCCAGGTCCGACAAAATTTTACTGGCGTGATCCAGGAACTCCTCCCATAAAGCATCATCAACCAGGTCTTTCTCAAGATCGTATATGAACTGAGGTAACCGCCCTCTCTCTATGACGATTGTTCGCTTAGCGTCATCATGACCAACCTGCATCTCGACACGCTCGTGGTCGAAATGCTCTTCATCACGAGGTCTCAGCTCTTCGGGCCGCGGAACCTCCCGAATCACTACGCCACCGTGGTCACCCTCCGCCCGTTCGCTCCTCTCCGCCATCTGCGCCAAAACCGAGCGAAATACCTTTCCCACACGCCGTGCGACACCGCCACTAACTGTCATCCGGAGATCCCCCGCGCTACGCCGTTCGGGTGCGAGATCCTCAATTCTAGTGGAGCGGTAGATGTACGAAATTTCATACGTTTGAGCAGAGTCAAGAAACTTCTGCCACGCTTTTGGATCAATGAATGGCAAGACGTCGAACCGAATGTTCTGTCGAGTGCCGATTGGCTTTAGAATGTTCCTCTCGATTATATTTTTGAGATGACGCGCTCCTCTGCGCTCACAAAAAAGAAGGCCCGTTCGTTCCCCTGCCGGAGCAATCAGCATTGCTCTTAGGTCGACCATGGTTGCATCGCGAATGCCATAGCGGCGGCTATTGCCGGAATCGACATTGGTCAGATTTCCAGTGGTACCATATGGGCCTGCCGACCCCCAGATCTCAAGCACTCTTCCCGAGCGACGAAATCTCTGTATGTTAAATGCCTGCTCATAACGCTCATCGGCCTGAGGACTTGACTCACCACTGAGGTCCTTCAAGATCAGCTCTACGGCGTGGAGAACGTCGGTACCGTTACCGTTGAGATCATCGAGAGGACGAGTCTCGTCCTTCCGCCTTAGAACGTGCGCCGTGATCTCATAAACGACATAACCGACCTTAGCCATACATCTCCCCCTACAACACCATCGGCGCATTCACCGCCTAGAGCTATATCATACTTTCTTCATAGATGCACCTCACGCCTGTCGCGAGGATCGAGAACACGCCAAAACAACAAGAATCGTATAAATTGTCCAGAAACATCGTCCTTTCGCTTTAGAGACGAACCACCTCCCACCGGACGAGAAAAGATCACTCGTTCAGAGCGCTGCTGATCTTTCCGTTCATCCGGTCCTGTTGGCCCTCCATGCACTTGGCGTACACCCGGTGGAGGACCTCCACGCTGTGCCCGGCTCGCTTGGCCACCTCGGTAGCCGGTACGCCAGCGTTGAGCCAGAGGGACAGGGCAGCGTGTCGCAAGTCGTAGGGTCGGGCGGCGAGCGGTGACCTCACCTGCTCATCGGTGAAGACGAGCGCTCGCGCTTCCTGCCAGACGTAGGAGCATGCCGAGCTGGAGTAGGAACCTCCCTTGGTCGTTCGGAAGAGCCGGCCGTCCTCCTCGGTGCCGTAGGCATTGATGTGCTCACGGAGTATGGCGACCAGGACAGGCGGGATGGGGATCTCCCTGGTTTCCTTCTTCGCCCGGTGCTTGAGGCTGCGCGACTCGTGAGTCTCCCCCGAGTTGGTCCATCGCTTGTTCGCCTGCGGTCGCGCCCTCTCCAGGATGATCTGACCCCATCCCACTTCGGGCAGGGTGCAGTTCTTCAGACGAAGGTCTGCCGCCTCCTCCGGTCGCAGACCCGCGTAGTAGATGCAAGCGAACAGGGCTCTGAGTCGAACTCCCCGAGTGCGGCCGACCTTGGGCACAGCGGCCAGGAGCTGCTTCGCCTGAGCCGGATTGATCACCGTGCGGGGGTCGACTACGTTGACGGCCTTGGGCGGCTTCCACTTGATCTCATGCAGTGGATTGGTCGTGAACACCTTCTGTTCCACCGCCAGCTCCAGGAGGTGATGAAGGATGGCCCGCTTCCGCCGTACCGTGTTGGCTGCGGCTTCCTTGCCGTCGAAAGTGACCGAGATGACGTCGAGCGCGATCCGGACAACACGCGCCTCCTGGAGATCCGCCAGCGGAAGGGATGCCTTCTCCAGCCAGCGCAGCGCCACGGTCTGTACACGGGTCAGCGTCTCCCGCCGGTCTTCCGGAAGCAGCACGTGGTTACGTAGCACCTGCCGCAACTCGTCGTCCTCCGGTCGATCCGGAACATCGGCCACCAGCGCCGGGATCAGCGACAACAGCGCGTACGCCTCAGTTTCCCGAGTTCGAGGAGCCGTCCTGCACCACCGGCTGACCACGTACGACTGCGCGAACTGCATGAAAGATGGTCCCGAAGGCTCAGAAGCTGCCAGCATCGAGAGCGGCAATCCGGTGGCGACGTCGAACGCCTCCCCCTTCCTTGCCGCCTGACGAAGGTCGGACAGGAAGTTCTCGGCCAGCGCCTTGGTCCGGAAGGTCTTGGATCGTGACTTGGTGCCGGCCTTCCACCGTGCTTCGAAGGACGGCGCCTTGCTGGACTGATTCCGGCGGACTTCCCAGATGCGTACTTCGTAGGTGAGGGTCACGACGCCTCCCGCAGCGAGTCGAGCCACGCTTCGAGGTCGCTGCGCCGGACACGCAGCTCGTCATTGGGGTACTGGATGCAGACCGGTGCCTTGCCGAGTTCCCGCCACCGGTAGAAGGTGCGGCGGGAGATTCCGTTCAGCACGGTAAGCACTTCGGGCACGGTGAGGAGTCGGTCATCAGGCCGAGGCATCGCGTACCTCCCCGAGCACCGG
Organism: Streptosporangium sp. NPDC049644; assembly: GCF_040675205.1. Classification (NCBI taxonomy): domain Bacteria; kingdom Bacillati; phylum Actinomycetota; class Actinomycetes; order Streptosporangiales; family Streptosporangiaceae; genus Streptosporangium; species Streptosporangium sp. NPDC049644. The sequence goes on from NZ_JBFAOJ010000105.1 coordinate 24,511, forward strand.
AGGCAGGGGCAAGGGTCTCCCCGTCAGTGCGGCAGTGAGGAGAGCGTCTCCGATCGACAGACCTTGTCCGGCGTACTCCCACTCGGCGATCACGAGGACGGTGTCCTCGTCGAAGAGCGGCAGTCGACCAGTGGTGATCGCTTCCCCGCGCATGTACTCGGTGCGTTCCTGGCGGATGTCGCCGAGGGTGGTGGAGTAGCGACGGCTCTTGGTGGAGAAGTGGCCGCGGAAGCCCAGCATGTGAGCCCATTTGATGAGCCGGAATTCGGTCAGTCCGTCGAGGGCGCCCAGGCGCAGGCATTCGGCGATGAGCCGCCGGGCGTGGTCGCGGATCGGCAGGGCGGTCAGATCGTCGAGGGGGTTGATGCGCCGGTCCAGGGTGCCGACGCACTCGGCGGCTTTGGTGGCGTACTTGGCGATGTAGGCGGCTACGGCCTGCTCGGTGAGGTCACCGGTCACGGTGATCTCACGAACGTCGAGTTGGGCGCCCCACTGGAAGGCCCGCGCGGGTTCGTCGGGCACCGTGGGGACGGTGACCGCGACGGCGGAGGCCGCATGCTGTACGGCATCGGTCAGCAGGTCGGCTGTCGCCCAGGCCGGTGGAGGGGTAGCCGGCCCTTCGGGGCCGTCGATGCGGATGACCGCGTGGAAGTGGACGACGCCGCGCCGCTGGTACTCGGCGACCTTGGCGAAGGAGATCACGGCCTGTTCGCGTAGCTCCCGCTGGGTCAGCCCGGCGTTCTTGGCGACGCGTCGGCGTAGAGCTTCGGTGAGGCGCCGCCACAACTCCGGAGACATCGCGTTGAACAGCACGCTTCCCGCGTAGTCGTAGCAGTCCGGGCAGAGCGGTTCACCGAGGCGACTTTCGTCGGCCCCGTGTCGAGCGGTGCAGGACATGACCCGTCCGTGCGGGCAGGTGGCCGCATCGCGTCGAGCGTGACAGGGCAGGACGGTGCCGTTCTTCTCTCGCCGGGTGTGGACGGTGCCGAAAGAGGGAGCGGTGAGGGTGACGAACAGGCAGGGGTGCGCGCTGACCGTCTCCGGGACGCCCTTGCCACCGACCAGACCCGCGCGGATGAGGTGGTAGGTGTCGGCCCGGTAGGTCTCGGCACAGGCCGGACAGCGGGAGGCGCGCCGGGTCTTGCAGGGGAGGCGAAGGATGCCGTCCGGTTCGGTCGCGGTGGTGTAACTGTGCAGGCGCTGGCCGGTGGCGGGGTCGAGGTGGTGGACGTGGCCGCGAAGGTGGATGGGCTGTCGGCAGCCGCCGGTCCGGCGGATCTGGGAGGCCCAGCGGGCGTATTGGGGGTCGTGGAGCCGGGTGATCATCCCGGCTACCGCGTGGGTGCTTGGCATGATGGGGGTGTCCCTTCCGGGCTTTTCGGGGTTCGGTGCGGGATGGCCCCCGACGTGGCGGACGTCTTGGCGGATGTGTGGTCACGCCGGGGGCGCCAAGGACTCAGGCGAAGCCGAGGCCCTCGCAGTGCTCGCAGGTCTCCGAGTAGCTGTCGACACCGGTCCCGCCGCAGTGGCAGCACAGCCAGCGCTTGGGCGCGATGTCGACGAGCGGGGCGTCTTGGTTGCCGGTCACGTGATCCACCTCCTTTCGGGGCGCTTGGGGGCGGTATCGAGGAACACACGCCAGGTGTGTGGCCGCTCATGCAGCGGCAGGATCTGCGAGACCGAGCCGATGGGGAGGATCGTGCGGATCTTGTTGGCGGCGTGGACGATTTCGGCATAGGTGCCGTCGATGCGGATGCGCATGGGGGTTCTCCTTGGTGTTCAGGCGGGGGTGGGGCTGTCGCGCAGGGTGCGCAGCAGGTCGGAGGCGAGCTGACTGGACACCCCGAGTCGGGTGCGCAGGGCGTCGCGGGTGATGGGTCTGCCGTACCGGGCGTGGTGTTCGTCGGCGACGCGGCGCGCGTAGTCGAGGAGCTCACTCGTTGGCCCGGAGCCGTTCCCGGTGCCGTTCCGACTCGGTACGGCGGGATCGGGCGATAGGACGAGCGCGGCAGGTTCGGCCGGGGTCTGTAGTACGACGTCCGGGACGGGAACGGGTGCCGGGGACGGTTCGGAACGAGGGTCGGAGGCGCGGCGCTCCAGCATGGAGACCGCGATCAGGAACGCTCCCGCCGGGGTCGCGGCGGTGATCCACCCCCAGGCCGACGGTTCGGCTTGGGCGAGGTTCGCGGCCAGGGACAGGGCGATCCCGCCGACGAGGACGAGGGTCGGCCAGGAGATCCAGCCCTGTCGTTCCCGTCCGTTCTTCTTGTCGCGCTGTCGTTCTCGCGCGGCCATGACACAGGTGAGATCGACGCAGACGGCCACGGCCCAGGCCATCCACCCGGACTGTCCGTGTTCGGTGGCGGTGTCGCGGATGTGGGTGAAGCTGCCGGCCCCGGCGATCGCGGCGAGGATCAGCACCGGTGCGGAGTCGGCCAGCCGTACGGCCAGACGAGGCGCGGTCGCGGTCACGGTGGTTCTCCCTTCCGAGTCCGGAGGTCAGGCGATGAGTTCGGGGACGTCGTCGACGCCGGGCAGTTCGTGACCGAGGCCGGAGGCGGCGACCTGGTTCCACGAAGGGGTCATTTCGGCGTAGGCGTCCGCGGCTTGCTCTGCGGCGGTGGTGGAGACGTAGCCGGACCGCGCCCGGTACCACCGGCCGTCAGAACCGGTGATCACGGCCACCCCGGGCAGTTCCGGCGCGATGGACCGGGCGGCAACCAGCGCGTCGGGGTCGAGGTCGCCGAGCGTCATCACGGCGGTTTCGGGATCGTTGACCCGGTGGCAGACCCGCCCGCCGATCTGGGCACGCAGCGCGGTCACGCCGGGACCGAGGTCGGAGCCGATCCTTTGGCCGGACAGGATCAGGTGGATGCCGAACGCGCGGCCGAGCTGGGCGATGCGCAGCAGCGCGGTAGCCGTCCGGGTGACCTGATCCTTCTCGGCCTTGTCAGCGGTCAGATACAGCTCAGCGAGTTCGTCGACCAGGACCACGACCGGGATCGGTCGGGAGCTGTCGGGGAGTTGCCAGATGTCGCGCACCCCGTAGCGGCGACAGGCCAGCATCCTCGCACCCATCACCGCGATCAGGTCACTGAGCAGGTCGAGGCATTCGGCACGGGTGGTGGCCAGCGCGGTCAGCCGGGCGGCGTAGGCCGACAGTTCGACGCCGCCTTTGAGATCGAAGCCGACCAGGGCGACCGGTTGCGGGGCCAGGCCGACGATGAGCGCGTTGATCAGGTTGGACTTGCCTGATTGGGTGGCGCCTGCGTTCATCCAGTGCGGGATCAGGCGCAGGTCCATTCGCCAGGCCGCGCCGGTCTCCAGTACCCCGACGATGGGCCGGAGCAGGTCCTCGGCCCGCCAGCCGTCGCGCGGTTCGGTCGGAGGGGAGGCGGGTGCGACGTGGGTTAACGGGTCTTGGGTGATGCCCTGGAGGGTGACGCGGCCAGGCCGGGAGCCGACGACGCGAACGGCCTCGATGCGCCAGGCATGCGCGAGCCGTTCGCAGACCTTGGCGTAGTCGTCGGGCACCTGGCCGTCGAGGAGATGGAAGGTGATGCGGAAGCCGTGCCGTACGGGACGGGGCAGGCCCATCCACGGTTTGGTGTCGACGGCGACCCGCTGGAAGCGCCGCTTGACCTGCACGACGCCGGTCGAGGCGACCAGGCCGGGGACGGTGGTGAACCACCAGCGGTGCCGCTTCTTGGTCAGCCCGCAGCCGGAAGCGACGTGACGCCAGGACCAGCGCAGCCAGACGGCTTTGCGCGGGAAGACCAGGGCGTACCAGTAGGAGGCCGGAGCCCAGTGCCGCCAGGCCAGCAGGACGAGCACGACGGCGAGGACCTTGAATAACGGGTGGTCGAGGGTGATCACAGGTCCGCCCCCATTCCGGCGGAGGTAGAGAGGGAGGCGCCGGCGGGGCGGAAGGAGGCGGCCCGGTAGGCGATGCCCCAGCGTCCGCCCTGCTCCCACACGTAGCCGACCAGGCCGACCGGGACGACCTCCTCACCGGCACCGATCTGCGGTTCGGGCGTGGTGGTGACCTTGACCAGCTCCATCCGGCCGAAGTCGTCTTCGAACAGGAAGGTGAGCTCGTACATGACGTTGCCGTCCTTGTCGCGCTTGATCTCGCCGGTGTCCTTGTTGACCAGGCGGGGCTTGGCGGCCTTGACGCAGGTGATCTGGAGCTTGGTGACGTCGACGGGGATGGGGATGGCGCGCATGATCGTTCCTTTGCTAGCTGGGATGCTTAGAAGACATGGAACACTTGGAATTCTATGTTGTCAATGAGTTCTTCGGCGGCTTGGTTGGCTTCTTTGCGTAGGTGTGCTGAACTGGAAGACGCATCAGATGCGTCCAGATACGTCAAGTGCGTCACAGTTACGAGCGACAACACGAAGCGAGACGAGTGCAATGGTGGAGAAGACCGGCCAGCCGGCCTACTTGCAGATCGTTGACGAGCTGCGCGGCCAGATCCGTACCGGCTCCCTCGCACCCGGCACCGCGCTACCGTCCATCGCCCAACTGGGCGAGCGCTTCGACGTCTCCGCCAGCGTGGTCAAGGCCGCGATCAGTGTGCTGCGCACCGAGGGACTGGTGATCGGCCAGCAGGGCAAGGGCGTGTTCGTCCGCCAACCCCCCGCCCAGACCCTCAGGCCCGAGGCGCCGGATGTGAACGCCGAGATCCTGGACCAGCTTGCCCAGACGCGCCAGAGCGTCAAGGAGCTGGGTGATCGACTCGCCGCTCTGGAGGCGGCAGTCTTCGCAAAGCCGAAGTGATCTCACCGATCCGGCATGCCAACTCGTCCAGCTCTGCCCGAATCGCGGCCAATTCCCAGCTGATCCGCTGCGGGTCGACGTTCACCGGTTCCTCCCTTGCTCTGCGGTGCGTTTCGCCTTTCGGCATGGCTTAAGTTCACCGTGAGCTGGGGGTTTCCGGTATCACACCGATCTAGTTAAGCTTCTTCAGTTCTCCTCAACACCCATTTACACAAGCGTTTTCACATGCACGACCGCACACCGCGCCACCTCCCCGAAGCGTGAAGGCGAAAGTATGCAACTGAAGACGACCCAGCGACCCGGCTGGACCCCCTCCCGCCTGCGGGAACACCGCGAAGCCCACGGCCTCACCCTGGAAGGCGCAGGCGAGCGACTCCGCCAGGCAGCCACCCGCCACGGCCTGAGCGTTCCCGCCGCCAACTTCCAAACGCTGTGGGGACATGAGCAAGGAACCGTGTTCCCCGGCCCGCATTACCGGCGCGCTTACTGCCTGCTCTATGAGGCCACCGAACCCGAACTAGGGTTTCGCCCCCCTCTGCCCGGTGAATCACAGAAAGCGGAAATCGTGATTTCCGATTTGCCCACGCCCTCTGATCCCGCTGTCGACAACGCCGCGGCCCAGGTCATTGAGGAGACGTTCACCAAGGTCTCCGTCGGCGGCATCGAGCCGGGCGACTCTCCGCAAGCGCTGCTTCGTAACCGGGTGGTCGACGCCTGGCGCCGGCGCCACGGCGGAGGCAACCCCAAGCCCATCCTCACCCTGGTCGGTGGGTACGCCGGATCCGGCAAGACCGAGTTCTCTCGCTTCCTGTCCGACATCACCGGCTGGGCGTTCCTGGACAAGGACTCCCTGACCCGCTCCATCGTCGAGCGGCTACTCGTCTCTCTTGGAGGTGACCCCAACGACCGCCACACCGACCTGTATCTCAAGGAGGTCCGCCCCCTGGAGTACCGGTGCCTGATGGAGACCGCGTGGGACAACCTCAACGTCGGTACCTCGGCCATCTTGGCGGCCCCGTTCATCGCCGAACTCAAGGACGAGGCGTGGTTTGCCCGCCTGGAGAACCGGTGCGCGGCCAAGGGGATCGATGTCGCGGCGATCTGGGTCCGCTGCGATCCCGAGTCGATGCGCGAGTACATCGAGTTCCGCGGAGCCGCCCGGGACGCCTGGAAGCTGAGCAACTGGGAGGAGTACGCCGCGAGTCTGAACGTCGAGGCCAGCCCGCCCACCGCCCACGTCACCGTCGACAACCGGCTTGGCGCGGCGATCAGCCTTGCCGACCAGACCCGTGAAGCGCTCAAGCGGATCCTGACGTGAGCCCGCAGGGAATCGTCATCTACGGCCCGCCCGCCAGCGGCAAGGACACCATCACCGCCGCCCTCGCTCGGCTGGATCAGCGGTTCACGTTGCTGCCCAAGCTCAAGGTCGGCACCGGCTGAGCTTCCCCCCATAGCCCGGACACCGGCGGTGTGTCATCAGGCTCCAGGGTCCGGCGGCTGGTGACGCCGCTCGTACTCGTTGGGGCTGAGCA
>NZ_JBFAOJ010000106.1:0-29979 GCF_040675205.1 Streptosporangium sp. NPDC049644
GTGTCGGAGCCACTGAGCGACTATCAGCGCTGGTCGTACAGCATCGCTCATCAGATGGTGGAAGCCGGCGAGGACATCCGCTGGGTTCCTCGCCGTCTGGTCTCGTCGATCCCCTTGCCGGGCAACGACTTCTACCTGTTCGACGATCGCCTGGTGGTGTTCCTCCACTACGCCGGGAACGGCCTGGGAAGAGCGAAGGTGACCTCCACCGATCCAGGCGACATGGCGCTGTGCAAGAGCGCTTTCGAGACCGTCTGGAAGTTCGCGATTCCGCACAGTGAGTACCCGCCAACCTAGCCCCGCCCAGCGGGCCGCCGAAGCTCTCGGACAGCGCCTTCGTGAGATTCGTACGGGCGCCGACCTCACCGGCCGCGCCCTGGCGGCCGACGCGGGCTGACACTACACCAAGGTCAGCCGCATGGAGCACGGCGGCAAAACCCCTACCGAGGAAGAGCTCCGGGTCTGGTGCCGGATCTGCGACACCGAGGACCAGATCCCGGATCTGATCGCCACCGTACGGTCGATCCACTCCATGTACCAGGAGTTCCGGCGTCAGACGCACGCCTTCGGTCACCTCGCGAGCGTCGCCCTCTACGGGAAGGCCGCGCGCCAGATCATCACTTCGGTTGCCGAGGAGCTATCCTCCGCGAAATAGCGCAACATTCTGCAACTTCCTGGATGCGGGGGCGACCATCGGCACCGTGACCGTGGGGTTGCGTTCGGGCTGTTACTTGGTGTCCTAGGGAAGCTCTCGACGGTCGGCCAGCGGGCTGCCGCGACTTCCTTCTGAGCGTCATCCATGTACGCCGCCGTCCGACCGATGCGCGCGACCACGGGTGAAGCCGGGCGCGAGACCGCGTTCTCCCCGAGCCGGATCATCGGTCTTCGTGACTGGCTGCCTCCGTGACTCTCTTCCTTCGTGAGTCGTTGTTCCACTGGTCATCTGGGCCTCCTACGGTCCTGACATGATCCGTAGGCTTCTGGCCGCGGCGCTGGCGGTCCTCGCGACCGGCACCGTCGCCGTTGTGCTGCAACAACCCGAACCCGCGACCGCCGAGCCCCGCGGCCGCGAACCCATCATCGTCGGCCACCGGGGCGCCAGCGCGCACCGGCCCGAGCACACCCTGCTCTCGTACGAGGCCGCGATCGCGCTCGGCGCCGACTACATCGAGCCCGACCTGGTCGCGACCAAGGACCACGTGCTGGTCGCCAGGCACGAGAACGAGATCGGCGGCACCACGGACGTCGAGAACCACCCCGAGTTCGCGGGGCGCCGTACGACCAAGACCATCGACGGCGTCTCGATCACCGGCTGGTTCACCGAGGATTTCACGCTCGCCGAGCTGAAGACGCTCAGGGCCGAGGAGCGCATCCCCGACCTGCGCCCGGACAACACCGCCTTCAACGGCCTCGCGGAGATTCCGACCTTCGACGAGGTCGTCGCGCTCGCCAAGCGGAGCGGGGTCGGGGTCTACCCCGAGACCAAGCACCCGAGCTACTTCGACTCCATCGGCCTCTCCCTGGAGGAGCCGCTGCTGGAGGTGCTCGGCCGGCACGGCTGGCGCGGGAGCCGGGACCCGGTCTTCATCCAGTCCTTCGAGACCGCCAACCTACGCGAGTTGAGCAAGAAGACCAGGCTGCCGCTGGCCCAGCTGATCAACGCCGCCGGTGCCCCGTACGACTGGATCGCGGCCGGAGACCCGCGTACCTACGACACCATGGTCACTCCTGCGGGGCTGCGCGATGTGGCGAGTTACGCGGACGGCGTCGGTGCCGACACCAGGCGGATCGTGCCCGTCGGCCCCGACGGCCGCCTCCTGCAGCCCTCCCTGCTCATCCGGGACGCCCACCGGGCCGGCCTGATGGTCCACACCTGGACCATCAGGAACGAGAACTCGCAGCTCCCGGTGGACTTCCGGTTCGGGAACCCGGTGAGCCCGGCCTTCCCGCGAGCCACCGGCAACGTGATGGGCTGGCTGGAGAAGCTCTACTCCCTCGGCGTCGACGGCGTCTTCGCCGACGACCCGGGCATGGCCAACGCCGTCAGGGAGCGCGTCTTCTAGGACCAGCGCCGTTCGGTCAGGAGCAGCGGAGCTGTCGTGGAAGAGGTCTGTCACTCCAAGACATCCTCACCACGGGAGCTCCGTTCTCTCCCGGCTCCCCTTCCAGTAGCCGGAACGGGCGGCCGGCATCCGGTTACCGTTGCTCCGCATGACGCATACCGAGATCGAGATCACCGCGGAGCTGGTGCGGGATCTGCTGCGCGACCAGCACCCCGACCTGGCCGATTGCCCGGTGCGGCTCGGCGCGCGTGGCTGGGACAACCAGATCGGAGACGCCGGCGTCCACGGCCGCCCAGGTGGCAAGCCCACCTGGGGCCCACCCGCGCACGCCGCACTGCGACGCCTCATCGCAACGACCCATCGCTGATCAACCGCTCCCCACGCGCTCAAGTGGTTGTCGCGCCTGCGGTAGGGCGGTGAAATGTCGGGTCGAGGTGGCGACGAGGAGTCCGAGTGCGGCGTAGGCTGCGCCGAGCAGGCTGGCGGCCGACCATCCCGCGGCGCTGTAGGCCCAGGTGGTGGTGATCGCACCGAGCGCGGAGCCGAGGGAGTAGAAGGCCATGTAGGCGCCGATGACGCTGCTGCTCTGGTCGGGGCGGGCGGTGGTGAGCAGGTGCTGGCTGCTGACGTGAACGGCTTGCACGGCGAAGTCCAGGGCGATGACGCCGACGATCAACAGCCACAGCGATGACCCCGCTTGAGCGATCAGCAGCCACGAGGCTATGAGCAGGGCCAGCGACCAGCCGGTGACCGAGGGCGCCAGGCCCCGATCGGCCCATCGGCCGGCTCGGGCCGCGCCCAGAGCCCCGGTGAGACCGGCGAGTCCGAACAGTCCGATCTCGGTAGTGCCGAAGTGCCACGGCGCGTCGCCGAGCGGGAGCGCCAGTCCGCTCCACAACGTGCCGAAGGAGGCGAACAGGAAGAACGCGACCAGTCCCCGACTGAGGAAGAGCCTGTCGCCGACGACCAGACGACCCAGCGATGACAGCAACTGCCCATACCGGGCTCGGGGGCGGCGGATGTCGGCCTCAAGGGTGAATCGGGCGGCGAGCGCGAGCATCGCGCAAAGCCCGGCGATTACGAGGTAGACCATGCGCCAGTCGGTCAGCTCGCCCAGTGCGCCCGCGACCACCCGCACTCCGAGGATCCCGATGACCACGCCCGAGGTGACCGCTCCGATGTTGCGGCCACGCTCGCCGGTCGGTGAGACGGCGGCGACGTAGGCCACCGTGATCTGGACGACCACGGCGAACAGTCCGGCCAGGGCCAGGCCCGCGACCGCGATGCCACCACTGGGTGCGGCGGCGGCCACCCCCGCACCTGCTGCTGTGAGCAGCAAGTGCACCGTGATGAGTCTGCGGCGGTCGAACAGGTCACCGAGCGGGACCAGCAGCACCAGCCCCGCGAGATAGCCGATCTGGCCGGCGGCGACCAGCCACCCCAGTTCTCCTTCCTCCAACCCGAGGTCCTCACCCGCGGCCTCGAGGACCGGCTGGATGCCGTAGATGGTCGACACCGCCACCGCGCACACCAGCGCGAGCACGGCCCGCTGCCTCCCGGTCAATCCTGGCGACACATCGTCCTCCGGTGAGTTTCAAAATGCAACCTATTTGAGGCTAGGGCATACTGGTTTCAGATTGCAACTCATCATGGAGGGGGCCGGTGGACGTCACACTCGCTGCGGGAAGTGCTTGGACCGACCCGGCCTGCCCGGTCGCACGGACCGTCGACCTGATAGGCGACCGGTGGAGCCTGCTGATCATCCGCGATGCGATGGACGGGGCGACGGCCTTCACCGAGTTTCATCAGCGGCTGGGGATCGCCCGTAACATCCTCACCGACCGGCTCCGCAAACTCGTCGAGCACGGCATCCTTGACAAGAGCGCCGCCACCGACGGCAGACGACACACGTACCGGCTCACCGAAGCCGGTCAGGACCTCTTCACGGCCGTCGTCGCCCTCCGCCAATGGGGCGAGCGCCACGCCTTCGCCTCAGGCGAGCCGCACTCCATTCTCGTCGACGACCAAGGGCGGGAGCTTCCCGAACTCCACCCGCTCGGCCAAGACGGCGCGCCGCTCTCCGCCGGGACATCGCACGTTCGGAAGACCGCCTGAGCCCAGCTGCGCCAGAATCCGTCCCGTCGGCCTTGCAATCGATGCCCCTCTACCAGCGCCGAGTCTGCGGCCGACTCGCCTGCCTGTAGCCGCGAAGCGTCGCTCCGGACCTACTCAAGGGCCAGCGCCCTGCGGCCGAAGACAGGTCCTCAAAGCCCTCACCGATCCCAACGCGTTCCCGCCCAACCGCGACCGAGGAGGGCACGGCCATCACCGACAGCGACGATCAACTTGCTGGGAACGACTCACTATGAGTTAGTTATTGATGTCTGGTGGTGAGTGCTGGAATTCGATGTCGCTGATCTGGGTCAGCAGGTCCTGGGCGTTTCTGGCTTCGATGGGGCCGGGGGTGTTGGGGAGCCAGACAGGGAAGGCCTAGTAACGACGGGCCCAGCGGCGCCAGAGGATGACCCACCCCGGATGGTGGGCTTCCAGGTCGCGTGCCAGGTCGGTGGCATTGTCAGTGTTCGCTGCGGGTTCCGTGGCAGGGAGGTCGGTACGTACGAGGTCTGCTCCGCGACGGCGGTGGCCTTTGGGGTTTGCCGGTGCGGTCATGGGAACCGGTGCTTTCCGTGGTGGTGGGGGTGGGGGAGGCCGGCGTCCTGGACAAGGGGGGACAGGTCCGTGGACGCCGGCCTTTTGTACGGTCCACGCGCGGCCGGGGAGCCATTGGCGCGGACCGGCTCCGGGGTCAGCGGGGATCGGGGGACGGTCCCGGCTGTCCGGAGGTCGGGGAGGTCAGGGCTGGGTGGGCAGGTCGAACCAGACGCCGGTGCCGAGTTGGCCGGTGCCGCAGAGGCGGGTCCATTGGGTGCCGCAGCGGCCGTGGGTGAGTTCGGTGACGATGCGCAGGCCCCGGCCGCCGAGTTCGAGGTCGTCGAGGCGTTCGGGCAGGGGGAGTGGGCGGTGCAGGAGGTGTTCTATGAGGGTGGTTCCGGCCCCGGCGTCGACGACCTCGACCCTGACCGGCAGGCCGTGGTCGTGCAGGAGACGCAGTTCGTAGGGGCCGGGGGCGTAGCGGGTGGCGTTGGTGACCAGTTCGGAGACCACGATCTCCAGCTCATCGAGCACGCCGGCGGTCAGCGGCAGCTTGGCCAGCTGATCGCGGAACAGCTCCCGGGCCCGCCGGGCCGCGTTACCGGGCGGCAGGCACCAGGCGGTCATCCGGAAGCGGTTGTGGGGTCTGCCGTGCTCGCCGGGGTCCGGGACGGGAACGTGCTCGATGAGCATCGTCGCTCCTAACGGGTGGAACTGGGGGCAGTCCTGCGATCAGGTCGGCAGATGCTCGGCGGGCTCGCTTGGTTTCGCCCCGGTGGGAAAGCCTGAGGTCAACGCTGCTTCCAGGACCGGCGGCGCACATGGGACGTCTCCACGAAGGCGTACAGACAAAGCCAGCGGTCGTGTCTTTCTGTGACTGCGCGAACACTGCTCGCTGTCACGCCTCGATGATGCAGTGCAGGCCGCTCCTCGGGCAAGTCATTCCTAGAAGAAAGTCTTTCCTCTAGAGAGGATGGCGTTTCCTCAAGCTGTCCCGAGCACTACGCTCCCCACGAGGAAGGAGGTGACCATGCCCGTCGAACCCACTCCGCGACGTCGGCGTCTGGGCGCGGAACTCAGGCGCGTCCGCGAAGCCCTCGGCTGGACCCAGGAGGAAGCGGCCAGCCACCTCGGATACCAGTCCCTCTCAACGGTCAGCAAGATCGAGAATGGACTGCAGGGGCTCAAGATCCAGCAGCTTCCGCACTTCTTCGAGGTCTTCGGCATCACCGACCCCGCCCTGCGGGAAGAACTCCGCGACCTCGTACGCCGGGCCGGCGAAGCCGACTGGTGGCAGCGCTACGAAGGCGTGGTTGACGACCCCCTCGGCGACTACCTCTCCCAGGTGGAGAGCGCCAGCGGCCTGTTCGTCTTCAACCCCCTCGCCGTTCACGGACTGCTCCAGACATCCGGGTACGCCCGCGCGGTGACCGAAGGCAGCAGAGTCTGGAAGACGCCAGAAGACATCGACCATTTTGTGGCGCTACGGCTGGAACATCAGCGCACCATGCTGGAGCGCCGATCCCCACTGAAGATCTGGACGGTGCTCCCCGAAGGGCTGCTGCGCCAGGAAGTCGGCGGACGGTCCTGCATGCGCGCCCAGGTCGAGCACCTGATCCACCTCGCCCGCACCAACCCCACCGTCACGATCCAGGTCCTGCCGTTCTCCGCCGGAGCGCACGCGGGAATGGACGGCCCCTTCATGCTCATGTCCTTTCCCACGGGTCGGGACCTCGTGTGCATCGAGTCCCTGCGCGCCTCTCTGCACCTGAACGAGCCCGAGACCGTCGAGCTCTACCGAACCGCCAGCGACCTGCTGAAGTCCGACGCCCTGTCGCCGAAGGCATCACTCCCCCTTCTCACCACGATCGCCAAGGACCTCGCATGAACAAGGACACCCTCGACCCCGAATGGATCGAAGCCCAACTCCACGACGCCCGCTGGCACACCAGCAGCCTCAGCAGCGGCGGCACCAACTGCGTCCAGGTCGCCTTCCTGGACCGGGGCATCGTGGCCCTGCGCGACTCCAAGAACCCGGAGAAGGCCCCGCACCTGTTCACCGACGCCGAGTACGACGCCTTCACCGGTGGCATCGAACGCGGGGAACTCCGACGCCCCTGAGCGCGCGAACTCATTTGAACGAAATGACTGACCGCGATCCTCGTGTCACCGTCGCTGTTTCGGACATCTACGCACGAGCTGGATGCCGCTTCCCGGATGGCGAGGTTCGCTGTTTCGTCAACATCAGTCTTCTGATGAGACGGAGCGACTCAAAGCAGGTCACGTACATGCTGGATGAACGTGAACCACTCGCCTTGCCGGGTGCTGCTGTGCTTGTTGCGCTTCAGGGTCAGTTCCAGGGTCTTCCTGAGGGGGACCGGCGACTGCATGATGGCCTCGTTCCGTTGTGCGAGTCTGAACATCTCCTGTTCCGTGGGGAGTCGGTTGCTCTTCTGGCCGTTGCATCCCGCGTGGGTGGGAGCCAGGTTCCAGACCGCGTCCAGGTCGGGTGTCGTCCCCTTGCCATCGGTGGGAAGAAGCCTCCTGAACGAGAGGGGGAACACGTGGTCGACGGCGACGCTGTCGATGCCCAGCGCGATGGGGTCCGTGCAGATCAGGCAGAGGCCACGTTGGAAGCCGATGACCGCGTCGGTGACGCCGGCGACCGATCGGCGGCGTTGCCGGTCGGTGATCTGCAGGGTGGCCATGTCCACGACGACACCCTCACGGATCAGGCTCTGGCCGATCCCGACGGCGAAGGACGTCTCCACGATGCTCCAGCGGGCTGACAGCTCGCCCCGCAGAGTCGCGGCCTGCTCCGACTGGGCGATGTCGCGGAGTTCCCTGCTCAGCCGGACGACCTGCTCGGGGGAGCGTCCGGTCAACTCGTAGAAGCGATGCGGCACCTTCGCTCCGCCGCTGGGCAGGTTGTGGAACTTCTGCATCACCATTCCGGGCATGCTCCGGATGGCCGCCGCCAGCAGTTCCTCGGTGGGGCTGCCGGTTCTGAGCGACTCGGCGGCCTCTCGCTCGGCCACCGAGAGGAAGTCCGACTCTCCCCGCTCCGCGCGCAGGCGCATCTGCGGTGCCTGGCCGAGATGCCGTACCAGTCCCATCGCGTACGGCACCGCCAGGTCCCGGAGCAGGATCTCCGACCGGCCTTCGGCGGCGGCGTCCAGGAGGGCGGTGCCGAGGGCGAACTTGTAGGTACGGGTGTTCGCCCCCACCAGTACGGCCATGCGCCACGAGGAGCGTGGGCTCTGTTCCCAGTGAGAGAAATCCATCCGCCGCCACCCTTGGTGTGTATGTGCCGAAATACAGGCCATTTTCACCGCTCGTACCGGGGAACGCGCACGGCGGAGGAGCCCGGTAGCCTCTGGGCTTTCCGAAGGAAGCCGTATGTGCGCGAAGGGGCAGTCTGACGTGGGGAAACTCGTGCGGGACAGGATTCCGGAGATCATTCGGGAGCACGGCGGGGAGCCGGTGGTGACCGTGCTCGGAGAGGCGGACTACCGCACGGCGCTGCTGGAGAAGCTGTTCGAGGAGTCGGCGGAGCTGCGCGAGGCTTCGGTGACCGAGGTGGCGGAGGAGATCGCCGACGTACTCGAAGTGCTGCGGGCCATCGCCACGGTGCACGGGCACGAGTGGGCGGACATCGAGAAGGTCGCGGAGGCCAAACGAGCCGAGCGGGGTGCCTTCCTCGAACGCGTTTATCTCGAAGGGTGACGGTAGTCGGGGCGATCTAACGCGGTCCTCCGGAGTCCGGCGAATGATCAAAAATGGGTTGATCTTCTCGGTAGGGTGAGCGCAGGTGCCGGTTCGAAACCGAGCCGTTCTGCGCGGGGGCTGTAGCGCAGTTGGCCGTCGCGCTTTCTCCCACAGGGGAATTCGAATCCAGTCGGCCCACCCCCCGGGAGGATGACGTGGACTCCGAGACCGTCTGGACGGTCCTGCGAGCGCTCGGCGAGGCCAGGCGGCTCCCGCTGGACGATCCGGATCGCAGGTGGATCGCGCACGCGGCGCTCGCACTGGTCCGTGACGGGCAGCGGCGCCGCAGGCAGGAGCGTGATCATGCCGCGAAGGAGGCCGACGCCGCGGTGCTGGCGGCGACCGCGATGGGCAGTCCGGACCGGGTGATCGACGCTCCCCTCTCGGAGAGACCGGTGGGCGAGCCGGCCGGAGAGCTGCGCAGGGCACGACGTTGCTACGTCTGCAAGGAGCACTTCACCCGGGTGGGCAGCCTGTATCACCTGCTCTGTCCCTCGTGCGCGGCATTCAACACCGCGCGCCGTACGGCCCGTGCCGATCTGTCGGGGCGGCGGGCGCTGGTCACCGGGGGACGGACGAAGATAGGGCACCAGCTCGCGCTGAAGATGCTCCGCGACGGCGCCCATGTCACGGTGACCACCCGTTTTCCGGCCGACGCGGTCAGCAGGTTCGCCGAAAGCGGTGACTGGGGCGGGCGCCTGGCGGTCGTGGGGATCGATCTGTGCGACCCTCGCCAGGTCATCGCGCTCTGCGACCGGTTCCTGGCGGCCGGGGATCCGCTGGACATCCTGGTCAACAATGCCGCGCAGACCCTGCGCCGGCCGCCGTCGGCCTACGCCGCGTTGGTCGAGGGGGAGCGGGCCGGGCTTCCGCCGGGGGCGTCGGCGGTGCCGGGGTTCACGCCGGGCCCTACGGTGCGACTCTCCGGTGACGGGAACCGGGGTCCGTCGGGCCTTCCGATGCCGCCTTCCGATGAGGGCTGGGGTCTGCCGAGTCTTTCGCTGCCGTCTCCAAGTGACGGGCTCCGGGATCTGTCGGGCCTTCCGGTGCCGTCAGGTGACGGGGCTTGGGATCTGCCAGGGCTTCCTGTATCCCCTTTCGGGGATGAGACCCGGGGTCTACTGGTCTCGACTTCCGTGGACGAGGCCGAGCGACTGTCGGTCTCGCCTTCTGGGGATGTGAATCCGGGGCTGCCGGACGCGTCCGGCCTGCTGCCGGATATGTCGGCGCATAACTCCTGGTCGGCCCGGATCGGTGAGGTGGACCCGGCCGAGCTGCTGGAGGTCCAGCTCATCAACGCGGTCGCGCCGTTCCTGCTGATCGACCGGCTGCTGCCGTTGCTGCTGGCCGCGCCCTTCCCGCGCCGGTACATCGTGAACGTGTCGGCGGTGGAGGGACAGTTCGCGGTGCCGGACAAGACCGGCCGTCACCCGCACACCAACATGGCCAAGGCCGGACTGAACATGCTGACCCGTACCAGCGCCGCCGATCTGGCGCGGCAGGGTGTGTACATGTGCAGCGTGGACACCGGCTGGATCACCGACGAGAACCCGGTGCCGGTGCGGGAGTGGCTCGATCGCCGGACGCCGCTGGACGTCATCGACGGTGCCGCGCGGGTCTACGACCCGATCGTGCGCGGCGAGGCGGGCGACCCGGTGCACGGCGTCTTCCTCAAGGACTACACGGAGGCACCGTGGTAGGCGAGCCGCACGGCCTCGACGGGTTGCTCGCGTGGCCGCATACCGGGTGGCCGGCGACCCGCCGTACCGTTGCTCGCAGGGGGCCGGGTTCGATTACCTTGTGGGCCGAGGCCAGGGCGCATCCGCTCGGTCAAGCCGAGGCCGCCGCCCGCAGGGCCGACACCAGCAGGTGACCCGGGTATTCGCGCAGCCGAGGGTAGGCGCCTGTGTGGTAGCAGCTCCAGTAGCTGATCACCCGCTGTCCCGTCAGTGTCAGGAAGTCCGGATTGTCGGCGAAGAATCGCCCGTAGGCGGTGCGGACGGCGGAGCCGGGCCTGCCGAGATCATCAAGCACGCGGTGGACATCCTCTACGATCTCCACGACGTACTCTCCGATCAGTCGCGCCACGTACGGGATGACCCACGGCTCCAGTGAGCCGATGATCTGAGCGAGGTGGCGCTGCCGGACGAACCCGTCATGGTGACGGGTGTAGAGGCAGTGCAGGATCACCCGCTGGACGGGGGACAGTGCACTGAGCGCCTCGGAGGTGGCTTCGGGATGGTAGATCCGCTCGGGAACGGCGAAGCGGTCCTCGCCGACGGTGACCTCAAAGGACGTCGCCGAGCAGTGTCCGGCGATCGGCATGACCCCGACAGCAGTGCGAACGTCGTCGGCCAGTGCGAGGGGGAAGGCGCACGTGAGGGAGTCATTGAGTCCGCCGGCCGGTTCCGGCTGCCACGGTTCGGCGCCGGCCGGCCACCGGTAGTGGGCGTCGGGGAGGTTCTCCTCGTTGTCGGTGCCGTCTCCCAGTGTCACCAGGGTGAAGCCGTGTCGTTCGTAGAAGCGGCGGGCGCCGGTGTTCTGTTGGAACACGTGCAGGTCGAGCGGGCCGGGCCGTACCTTTCTGACCTGGGCGAGCAGGGCTGAGCCGATGCCGTGGCCCTGGGCCTCCGGCGCGACGTACAGGTGTTCCAGCCACTGGCCGTCCAGTGCGGCGAACCCGGTGACCTGGCCGTGCAGTTCGGCCACCCAGGTCTCCTGGCGGGCGACCACGACCCCGGCGATCCAGGCCCTGGTCTCCTCGTCGGTGTGCAGGCACGGCAGGTAGGTCATCTGGCCACGCGCGGCCAGGAAGACGTCCGCGATCCGCTCCGCGTCACCGTGCCATGCCCGGCGTACGAGAGGCAGCGCGTCGTGTGCCATGAGCTCGGCCATCTTGTGCAGCCGAAGGAAATAGGTGAACGCCCCGGAGACGGGCGAACGGTAGTCGAACCGTACGGCACGCAGGTCGGCCAGGCAGGACCGCAGGATGTCCCGATGGTCGGGATGCAGGGCTCCGTCCCGGCGCAGGTAGGTCTGCACGCAGTCCGCGACGGTCGAGTCCAGCGTGACCAGGGATGGCACCTCCGGGAAGGGCGGTCGCTGGCGCTGGGTCCACAGGGTCTGGACCGTTCGGTGCATCGCCTCGTGCGCGTCAGGGCCCGGCCAGCGCCAGCCGTGCCGGTATCGGTGCTCGTCGGCGGCCAGGGTGCGGCGATCATGTTTCTCGCTCGTGCGGCGCAGCGCGAACGCCGCCATCTCCGCCAGCCGGGCTTCCCGGCTGGTCTCCAGGATGTCCAGCGCGCGGAGCAGGGCGGTCTCGTCCTTCCGTACCCGTCCGGCGCGGCCGGTGACGTAGTCCCAGGTCGCGTGGTATCCGATGGGCATGTAACGCTCGACCGCGTATCTGAGGGAGACGTAGCGCAGGCCATACGGCAGATCCTGATTCCGGACCTGGCGCGCGTAGGTGCCGAAGCTCATGAGGCCGCTCGGACGGCTCTGTGGGCGTTCACCTTCTCGAACATCGTCATACAGTGACATGTCCGGATATGAACGAGCCATCGGATATCGCGGCATCCTTTGATGTCAGCGCAGGCCGAGTGTTTGGTGTGGCCGTGGGGCGTGAGCGCGAACGGTGTGCCGAGCGGGCGCGCGAGGTGATGGCGGTCGAGTGCCCACGGCCGGTGGCGCGTGGCCACTCGCTCGTCAAGGACCGGCCCGCACCTCCGTCCTGGGGGAAAACCGGTCGCCGCCCGAGGTGGTCTGCTTCTACGCTCAATGACCATGACTGTCGAGTGGGCTCCGCTGAGCAAGGCCGATGTCGAGGCGTGGGCGGAGTTGCTGGTGGCGATCGACGAGGTCGATCAGGTCGGGGGGCGAGAGGACGCGGACGACCTCGCCGAGGAGCTCGTCAACCCGCTGCTCGATCCCGTCGCGGGCACGCTGGGGGCGTGGGAGTCCGGCCGGCTGGTCGCGTACGGGGTGATCATGGCTCGGGCCGCGGCCGAGCCGGTGCATCGGATGAGTTTCTGGGGCGGGGTGCGTCCGGAGTATCGGCGCCGGGGGCTGGGGGGTCACCTGCTGGAGTGGGCGATCGGCAACGCCCCGGTGCTGCACGAGCGGCGGTTCCCCGGGCGGCCGCTCGAACTCCACGTCGAGGTGGACAGTCGCAACGAGGGCCTGCGGGCGCTGGTCGCCGGGGCCGGGATGGAGCCGGCCCGGTGGTTCTACGGGATGGCCCTCGACCTGGGCACCGAGCTGCCGGAGGTCTCGCTACCCGATGGGCTCCAGATTGTCACCTACCGGGACGAGCTGGAGGATGCCGTCCGGGAGGTGCGTAACCGCTCGTTCGTCGACCACTGGGGGAGTGTCCAGCACACCGCGGAGTCCTGGCGGAACACCGTCGTCGGGGTGAAGGTGTTCCGGCCGGAGGGGTCGTTCGTCGCGCTGGACGCGTCGGGGCAGAGCGTGGGCGTGCTGCTCACCCACTACTTCGAGGCCGACACCGAGGCGACCGGGGTCCGTGAGGCGTGGATCCAGATCATCGGCACCCTGCGCGAGTGGCGCGGGCGCGGGGTGGCGAGCGCGCTGCTCGCGCACGCGCTGCGCGAGTTCCGCGCGCAGGGGTACGACAAGGCCGGGCTGGGGGTCGACGCCGACAACCCGACCGGGGCTTTCGGCATCTACACCCGCACCGGGTTCGAGATCGCGCACCGGACGGTCGCCTACGGGCTCCCGCTGGTTTCCTAGTGCGAGGAAGCACGGATCCGCCCCGGCCCAGGAGGCCGGGGCGGCCGCCCTGACAGGCTCGGGGGTGCGCCTTCCGTTGAGGAAAGGTCACTCACATGGGAGACCGAGTTGGGCGCGCAACTCTGACTGGTCGAAGTAGAGGCGCAGGCTCACGATGAGCCCGTTCTCAATCGTGCAGACGTAGCAGCAGCGTACCGACACGGGGCGGCCCGTCGCCGTGATCACTCGGCCATCGGGCAACGTGTACGGTCCCGTATGGGTGCCCACCATCAACAGCTCGTCAATCGCCACATCGTCGACGTCGAACGACTCCATGATCACTGCGTGAACGTCCGGAAAGGCCTCCCAGAACTGTTCCAGGTATGAGGCGAGTTCTTCGTGCCCTTGGGACAGGCCTTCCGGACTGACGGTCACCCCGATCGGACTGACGGTGCGCAGCAGCGCATCCATGTCATGGGCGTTGAACGCGGCGGTGTACCTGTTACGTACTTTCCGGGCATCGGTCATGGTGTCGCTCCCCTCGCCGCGAGTGGATGCGTACGACGCGGCGTTTTCTCCTCAGGCCGGCCGCCTCTTAAGGGAGGCCTGCCATGTAGATTGCCGCGACGACTGGGGCGAACACCTCAGTGAAGGGTGCGAACGCGCGGCCGAAGACCTGAGGCTGTCAGGGCGGTCTGCCCAGCCCCTGGGCCGGCCGGACCCGTGCTTCCGAAGGAACATCGCATTAGAGATCCCGGCAGTACATGATCATGTCGCGGCCCTGCACGGTCGGGTGGTGAGCGTTACTTCAGGCGCTTCTCCACCGGATCGGCCGGTACTTCGGGTCACGCGTCGACCTGGTACGGCCGTGGGCCGGCCGCACCGGGAGGGGAGATCAGCGCTTCCCGCGAGTGGGGAGCATGTCGTCGGCGGGGAGGGGCGGCGGGGTGGGGCTGTTGACGGTGACGCCGTCCGACAACCCGGCCCAGCGTTCGAGCGTCGCGATCGCCGCGGCACGATCGGCAGGGCTCAGCCAGGAGATGTTCGCGCTGTGGCCGATACGGGGGGCGACATACAGATGGGAGTCGTTCTGGCTGGGTGTGAACCGCTCCGCGCTCCACGGGTCGTTCTCGCCGTAGATGAACATCATCCGGCTTGACTCCTTACGCACCCAGCGGTCCACGTCGAGCATCGGTTTCGGGTCGTGCTTGGGGCGCAGTTCGGGAGGGAGCACCGAGTTGGGCTGGTACAGCTTGGGGTACCTGGTCAGGTGGCGCAGGTGCGCGAACTTCAGCTCGGGCCAGCCGAGCTGGCTCGCCGCCTGGTAGTAGTACGGGATGTAGCGCGCGATGCCCTGATCCGTGTGGAACGAGAAGTCGGCGAGGTCGTCGATCCAGTCGTAGATCTCGTCGTCGGAGGCGGTGGTGGCCGGCACCTCCGAGCAGTCGGTCCCCCAGGAGTAATGCCAGAACACCCAGGCCGTGTCGAGGACCGTCAGCTCGAACGACCGGTCGGGGGTGCCCAGTGACCTTCTGAAGGTGAGCCCGTCGAGCGCGGCGGCCCTCACCAGCTTCGGAACCAGCCGCTTGCGCCGCTTGAGCGCCTCGATCTGCACGTTCTCCAACGCGGTACGGCAGGCCCGGGTGGCCACGTTCGCGAAGAAGTCGTCGTAGGCGCGGTCGGACGGGTTGACCCGGTCGTTCGGCGTGACGTAGGCCACGACGCCGTCCACGTCGTCGGGGTAGAACCGCCGGTGGTAGACCGAGGCCATGCCTCCCTTGCTCGCGCCGGTCTGGATCCACTTCCCCGTGTAGATCGTCTTGAGTGCCTCGACGATCCGGTGCTCGTCGTCGGCCTCCTGCCGGATGTCGAGCTTCTTCCAGTCCATCGGGTCCGGCCGGGAGGCCCGGAAGAAGCGGTGCTCCACCGAGACCTGGTTGGCGTCCAGCAGCCGGGTCGGCTCGGTCTGGGAGGGACGGGGGGTGATCGGCAGACTGTACCCGCCGGTGGAGAGCACGGTCGGTGCGTCGGCGGACCGGTGCAGCAGGGTGAGCCGCTGCTGGTATGTGCCCCTGCCAGGATCACGATGGTCGACCGGCTGGGTGAGCCGCAGGACGAAGAACCGGTAGCCGATCGACCGGGTCTGCGATACCACGGTCAGCCCGGGGATGGCCGTGAGCTTGCCGAGGAGCTCGTCCTCGACCGCCGCAGCGGAGGACACGGGGGCGGGTTCCGCCGCTGCGGGGGTGACTCCGGCCATGCAGGCCGATCCGGCGGTGAGGACCGCCAGCATGAGGGCGGAAGGTGCTCGCACTGATATGTCTCCTTCTGACACATAAGGTGTTGAAAGAGGCTATCGATCATGTTTTGTCGGTGGTGTTCCTCGGTTCCAGCGTTACGGAAGTGTTCGTGATGGCCGGCTGTGGACGGCCGTACGCGGCGTGGCTGGAACGCCTGCCAGACCAGGGGGAGTCCTGGCGACCCCCTGAGACATGAGGGCGGGGACGCCCCTGTGGGCCGTCCCCGCCGGTCACGCGTGTCAGTTGTGGTCGTGCTCGTACATGCCCTTCTCCGGGATGGTGCTGGAGACCACGGCCTCGTAGGACTTGCCGCGGGGGTTGGGGCGGGGGTCGACGAGGCCGGCGCACTGGCCGCTGCCGGTGACCTGGTTGGACACCCCGGCGTTGGACGGCGCGGGCGTGTTGCCGCGGCAGGAGAGCGCGCCGCGGACGCCGGTGCCCGCCATCACGAGCGCGTCGACGGTGGTGTTGTCGTTCAGCACCGCCGCGCCCCTGAGGTCGGCGCCGGCGACGATCAGCCGGCCGGTGGTGCCGGAGATCGAGACCGCTCCGTTGACCTGGGCCTTGAGCAGGTGCACCTCGGCGGCGCCGGTCGCGGTGACGGCCCCGTTGATCGTGCCGCCGGTCACCACCAGGGACGCGCCCGAGGAGACGGTCACCCCGCCGTTGATCCGGGCGTCGTTCAGGCAGGTGACGCCGGAGCGGGCGACGAGGGTCCCGTTCCTGGTGCCGGTGACCGTGGCGGTGCAGGCGGGCGGCGCCGCGAGGGTGGTGACCGTGAAGCTCCTGGCCGGGCCGTGGTTGCCGCTGGGGTCGATCGAGCGGTACTCGACGGTGTGCCTGCCGCGCGGCAGCTTGCCGAACGTGAGGCTGTCGATGACGGTGCCGCTCTCGCTGAACGTCCACGGCAGGTCGGCGGAGGTCGGCCAGCCGAAGTAGTTGAACCAGCCGTCGCCGTCCACCCGGGACTCGCTCACCACGTAGCCGTCCTGGTCGTCGTCGCCGGTGAGCCTCATGGTGAAGGGGCCGTTGTAGACGTGGACGTCGCCGGAGGCGACCAGCGGCTCGGAGAGTTCGTAGCCGGTGGTGGGCGGTGTGTTGTCGACGGTCCAGGACCGGGTGTCGCCGCCGGAGGTGGCGGTGAGGGTGTGGTTGCCGGGGGTGAGGGTGAGCGCGCCCAGGTCCAGGTCCCCGTCGCTGTCGTCGAGCCGTGTGCCGTCCAGCGTCCAGGTGACGGCGGGGACGCCGTCGTCGGGGTGGGTGGTCTCGACGTAGACCACCTCGTCGTGGCCGACGGCCTGGTTGGTGGGTGTGGAGGAGAGCAGGCCGGCGCCGACCTCGGCGGGGACGGTGGTCACGGTCGTGTCCACGGTCCAGGTGCGGGTCGCGGTGAGGGCGCCGGAGCGAATGGCCGGGTCCCGTACGAAGTCGGTCGGGTCGGTGACGGTCGCCTTCACCGTGTGGGTGCCGGCCGGCAGGTTCAGCGTGCGGAGGTCGAGCGCGGTGCCCTCACCCGGCAGTTCGGTGCCGTCGACGCTCCAGACGGTGGTCAGCGAGTGGCTGTTGGGGTGCAGCGGTTCCACCCAGAGCACCCGGTCGGCGCCGACCGGCGACGTGGTGGGCGTGCCGTCCTGGATGAGGCCGGTCTTGGCGGAGATCCTCTGGGTCATGACCTCGCGGCTGACCTGGTCGTAGTAGTAGCCCAGCGTCCTCATGATGGAGTGCTCGCTGGGCCGCCAGACGCCTTTGCCGAAGTACAGGCCGCCCTCGTGGCGGCCGATGGTGCCGCCCGCCTCGCTGGGCTCGCCCAGCCAGCGCCACCACTTCTTCCGCTGGTCGGCGATCTGCTGCTCGGTCAGCAGGGTGTGGTGTACGGAGCCGGGCTCGGCTCCGGTGTAGGTACCGCCCTCCACGCCGCGCGTGTAGTAGGTGTACTCGTCCTGCAGGCCGCCCAGCGAGTGGCCTATCTCGTGCGGTGCGATGAGGGCCGACATCGAGTTGTGGCCCGAGGAGGTGGCGTAGGCGCCGCCCGCTCCGCCGTAGGTCCCGCTGTTGCCCAGGGCCAGGATCTGCCGGTTGGCGCTGCTGGTCCCGGTCACCAGGTTGGCGTACGAGTTGGCCGCCGAGTTGCTCATGGTGATCAGGCGCTGGACGCTGGCGGGGTTGCAACCGCCCCAGAAGGCCATGCTCAGCGGGGTGTTCTTCTTCCCCGAGGCCAGGTCGGGGTCACAGCCGATGCCGGACTCGCCGGAGACGATGTCCACCCGGTAGACGTTGAAGTAGTTGCGGTAGGACTTGTACGGCTCGATGGACCACATCACATTGAGCTGCTGGTCGGTGTCGGCGGCGAACGCGGACTGCTCGCTCTCGGTGTAGCCGTCACCCATGATGATCAGATTGAACCGCTTGGCCGGGGCTCCGGTGACCTGGAGCGGCACCACGGTGGCGCTGCCGACGGCGGCGTCGGCGGCGTTGGCGGGTGCTCCGGGAGTGAGCAGGGCGGCGGTCATCGAGACGGCCGCCAAGGCGGTGAGCGGCCTGGTGATACGCATGGCGGGGGGAACCTCCAGGGGGGTGACCGGGGCGTCGACGCCTCGGGTACCTGTTTTCAAAATTTGCGGGCTCATTCGGTGGAGCGCCCGGGGCCGGGCTCCACCGGAAGTTCCCGGCAGGGCCGAGAACCGGCCGCACCGGGAGGGCGATCAGCGCTCCCCGCGAGGGGGGAGCATGTCGTCTTCGGGGAGGGGCGGCACCGCGCGGTTGTTGACGGTGATGCTGTCGGACACCCCGGCCCAGCGCCTGAGCGTCGCCGTCGCCGCGTCACGGTCGGCGGGGCTCAGCTGGGAGATGTTCGCGCCGTGGTTGGCGCCGGGGGCGACGTACAGATGGGAGTCCTTCCGGCTGGGCGTGAACCGCTCCGCGCTCCATGGGTCGTTCTCGCCGTAGATGAACATCATCTGGCTCGCGTCCTTGCGCACCCAGTGGTCCACGTCGAGCATCGGCTTCGGGTCGTGCCCGGTGCGCAGGCCGGCGGGGAGCACCGAGTTGGGCTGGTACAGCTTGGGGTATCTGGCCACGCCGCGCAGGTGCGCGAACTTCAGGTCGGGCCAGCCGAGCTGCTTCGCGGCCTGGTAGTAGTACGGGACGTAGTACGACATGCCCTGGTCGGTGTAGAACGAGAAGCCCGCGACGTTGTCGATCCACCGGTAGATCTCGTCGTCGGAGGCGGTGGCGGCCGGCACGTCCGCGCAGTCGGACACCCTGGAGTACTGCCAGAACGCCCAGACCGCGTCGAGGACCGTCATCTCGAACGAGCGGTCCGCGGTGCCCAGGGAGTCGTCGAAGGTGAGCCCGTCGCGGGCGGCGGTCGCCTCCAGCTTCGGAACCAGCCGCTCGCGCCGCCTGAGCGCCTCGGCCTGCACGTTGTTCAGCGCGGTACGGCAGGCCCGGTCGGCCACGTTCGCGAAGAAGTCGTCGTAGGTGTGGTCGGACGGGTTGACCCGGTCGTTCGGCGCGACGTAGGCCACCACGCCGTCCACGTCACCGGGGTAGAACCGCCGGTGGTAGACCGAGGTCATGCCGCCCTTGCTCGCGCCGGTCTGGATCCACTTCCCCGAGTAGACCGTCTTGAGCGCCTCGACGATCCGGTGCTCGTCACTGGCCTCCTGCCAGAGGTCGAGCGTCTTCCAGTCCGCCGGGTCCGGGCGGGAGTTCCGGAAGAACCGGTGCTCCACCGAGACCTGGTTGGCGGCGAGCAGCCGGGTCGGCTCGGTCTGGGAGGCGCCGGGGTTGGCCGGCAGGCCGTACCCGCCGGTGTGGAGCACGACCGGCGCGTCGGCGGACCGGTGCAGCAGGGTGAATCGCTGCTGGTACGTGCCCCTGCCCGGGTGGCGGTGGTCGATCGGCTGGGTGAGGCGCAGGACGAAGAACCGGTAGCCGGTCGGCCGGGTCTCCGAGACCACGGTCAGCCCGGGGATGGTGGTGAGCTTGCCGAGAAGTTCGTCCTCGACCGCCGCGGCGAGAGAGGCGAGGCCGGGTTCCGCCGCGGCGGCGGGGGTGACCCCGGCCACGCCGATCGAGCCGGCGGTGAGGGCCGCCAGCATGAGGGCGGGAAGTGTGCGCACTGATATGTCTCCTTCTGGCACACGAAGTGTCGAAGGAGGCTATCGATCATGCTTTGTCAGTGGTAGTCCTGATTTCCATCATTCTGGTGTTATGGGAGTGTCTGTGGTGATTGGTCGGGGCCGATCACGACTTCGTGTACAGGGCCTGCCAGTAGTAGCTCCACGGGGTCCCCCAGCCGTCCGCGACGAGTCGCCAGTCGTCGCCGGGCTGGTACACCTCGACGAAACGCTCGGACTGCGCCCGGACCGCCTCGCTGTCGTGCACGTCGATGATCTCGCGGAGCAGGCCGGATTCGAGGGCCTGCTGGACCACGGCCTGCCCCTCGTAGTGCCCGTCCAGGTCCGGGTCCAGGTACTTGCCGACCGGGTTCTTCGTGTAGAAGCGGGTGGCGACGCCGTCGATGAGGGAGAGGTAGTTCCTGACCGTGTCCGCGGGCATCTCGGCGAACGAGTCGATGTTGACGCACAGGTCGAAGGGCTCGCCGCCGGTGAGATCCTCCACCTCGTCGATCCCCAGGAACCTGATCTTCTCGAACTGCTCACCGTCCAGCACGGCGCGCAGGTACTCGCGGGAGAGCCTCAGGCAGTTCTCCAGGTCGATGATGTGGTATTCCGCGACATCGTGGTTCGACAGGATGGCGTGGCAGGACCGGCCGTACCCGGCGCCGATCTCCAGGATCCGCGCGCCGTCCAGTTTCACGGACCGTGCCATGAAATCGAGTTCGAGAACCGCCTGCAGATAGTCCAGGCAGATCGGCTCACCTTTCAGGGTGACCGCGATGGGCTCTCCCAGCTGGCGGTTCCTGATTCGGAGCAGGCGCTCCCAGTTCTCCGGCGACAACTGGAGGCCAAGATTATGGATGAGCGTCTTCAGATATCTCCGGCCATTGACCTCTGGATTCCAGAGCGCGAGCTTGTAGTTCACCCGGCTGGATTTGAAACGGCTCAGATCGGGGGTCTCCGCCAGTGCGAGATTGGTCTCGTTAATGTGCGCCCACTGACTGCTCTGGCCATATTTATGACTCATCTGTCTGCTCTTTCCTGGAGCTCGGCGATTCAAGGTCCGCAGGGCGCCGCACCCACGTCCGCACGAGTATCGCGCACCGGACCGGCTCGCGCCTAGATCACTTCTCCGGCTCTCCCGGGGCCGGGAATCCGGGCGCGCAGGGGCCCTCCGGAGAAGGCGGAGCTCGGGCGCGGCGTTGATCGTGGGCATGATCATTACGGAGGGTCAACAGCGGTGCCGCCGAAAGCCCAGGTCAGCGCGTGGGCGTTACCCCTGGGACAACTGGATGTACGCACAGTTCCACAGGTTGTTGTCAATAAATTTATCCAATTGTGACCTACCGACTATAAGATCGCGTTTCATGATCACGAATCTCGCCGTACCGGACGGGCCATCGGTTTGGCCGTGGCACAAGGCTCCGGGCGTCGCGGCGCCGGACGGGCGGTTACCCACGGTTACCCGCTGACACGGCGGGTCTCGGTGAGCTAGGAATGATGTCTGAACGAGACGCTCGCTGACCGATTCGGAACGTGAAGGAATTCGGGATTGTCGATGCTTTTGCCGCCTGGTCGACGGACTCGCCGTGGCGCCGGACCCGATACGATCGCGAGTTTTTCACGAATAGCAGGCCGCCCTCTCACCACAGCCCCGTCGAGAACGACCCCCGTCTGAGAACTCCACGAAGTGCGGAGTGGTTCACTCTGCCACCGCGTGGGACCCGGGTCGCCAGACTAAACGAGGATGTAGTAAATGCCGGCATCGCAGCATCGCAGCGTACTTGATGTCCTGAAGGGGTTGCTCGCCGAGAGTGGCGCGGGGAACGGCCGGTTGGTGCTGGTCAGCGGGGGGCCGGCGAGCGGGAAGACCGAGTTGCTGCACGAGTTCTCGCGGGTCGCGGCCACCTCCGGCGCGTTGCTGCTCAGCGCCACCGGGTCCCTGGGGGAGAACACCCTGCAGGCGGGCATGATCGACCAGTTGTTCCACGGCGCGGGGCTGCCGCCGGAGGTCTCGGACCAGGTGTCACGGCTGATCCGGCGGCACACCGTGACACCCGGCGCCACCCGGCACGCCGAGGCCGAGGTCGTCCGCGAGATAGGCGACGTCCTGCTGGAGCTGTCCAGGGAGCGCCCGGTGGTCGTCGGCGTCGACGCCGTCCACCTGGTGGACGGCCTCTCACTCCGGCTGCTGCTCTATCTGTGCCGCAGGATAAGCTCCGCCCGCATTCTGCTGATCATGAACGAGTGGGATCTGCCGCAGTCCACGGTCCCGTCCTTCTCCGCCGAGGTCACCCGAGGGTTCCACCACCGGATCCGGCTGACCCCGCTGTCGGTCGGTGACATCGCCGAGGTGCTGCCCCCGACGATGGATCCGGCCGCCGCCGTCGCGATCCACCGGCTGAGCGGCGGGAACCCGATGCTGGTCGACGCCCTGATCGAGGACCGGCGCGCCGACCCCGACTACCCGGTCGCCGCCGGGGCGGCGTACGCCCAGGCGGTGATGGCGTGTCTGCACCGGTGGGAGCCGGAACTGCTCCGGGTGGCCCGGGCCCTGGCGGTCCTGGGGGAGCCGAGCTCCGCCGGGCTGACCGGCGGCCTGGCGAAGATCAATCCGAAGGCCGCCGAGCGGGCGGTGGAGGTCCTGACCGAGGCGGGCCTGCTGGCCGACGGCTGGTTCCGGCACCCGGTGGCCGCCGCGGCGGTGCTGGACGGCATCGGCGCCGAGGAGCGTTCGTGCCTGCACGTCCGCGCGGCCGTGCAGCTGTACCGGCGCGGGGTGTCCACCACGAAGGTCGCGGGGCATTTCGTCGCCGCGGACCGGGCGCCGGAGGACTGGGCGACCGGGGTGCTGCGGGACGCGGCCGAGCAGGCGCTGGCCGGCAACGAGGTGGCCGTGGCCGTGCAGTGCCTGGAGCTGGCCCTGCGCTCGGTCCGCGACGAGGGCGAGCGCCTGGTGATCACGAAGGTGCTGGTCCGGGCGCTGTGGCGGGTCAACCCCTCGGCGGCCGCGCCGCATCTGCCGCTGCTGCGGGAGGCCCTGGAGAAGGGATGTCTGTTCGGCCAGGACGCGGCGGCCGTGGTGCGGCACTCGCTGTGGAACGGCGACGTGCAGACGGCGTCGAGGGCGATGGAGGCGCTGACCGCGACCCCTGACCTGCTGAACGTGCAGACCGCCGCCGAGCTGCACCTCACCTACCAGTGGTTCTACGGGACGTCGCGGGGTCCGCACGGAAGGTTCGACACCGCCTCCGCCTGGGGCGACGAGGCCCGCAGGATGACCTCGATCTGGACGCACGGCGACGGCGAGGTGGCGCTGGTGAGCGCCGAGAACATCCTGCAGAGCTGCCGGCTCGGCGAGACCACCCTGGAGGTGGTGGCCATCGCCGTGCTGACCCTGATGTACGGGGGCAGGACGGAGCGGGCCACCCACTGGTGCGACGAGCTGATCGACGAGGCGGTCCGCAGCGGCGCGCTCACCTGGCAGGCCGTGCTCGGTGCGGTCCGGGCCGAGATCGCGTTCCGGCAGGGGGAGGTGGTGGTCGCCGCGGCCAGGGCGGAGGCCGCCCTGGAGCTGATGCAGGCGCAGAGCTGGGGCATCCTGATCGGCTACCCGAGGTCGACGCTGCTGCTGGCCCACACGGCGATGGGGCAGTACGAGGAGGGGGCCGACCTGCTGCAGCAGCGGGTGCCCGACGAGATGTTCGCGACCCTGATCGGCCTGCGTTACCTGCACGCGCGCGGTCACTACTACCTGGCCACCGATCGGGTGCTCGCCGCGATCAGCGACTTCCAGACCTGCGGCAGGCTCATGCAGGACTGGGAACTCGACCGGCCGATGCTGGTTCCCTGGCGCAGCAATCTGGCCGAGGCGAACCTCCGGCTCAGCCGCTGGGGGGTGGCCCGCGACCTGGTGACGGAGCAGATGGAGCGGCTCAAACCCATCGACCTGCGGACCCGGGGCATCTCCCTGCTGATCCTGGCCGCCGCCAGCGGGCTGGCGCGGCGCATCGAGCTGCTGCGCGAGGCGGCGGAGTGCCTGCGGACGGCGGGCGACCGGCTGCTGCTGTCCCGGGCGCTGGCCGATCTGGGCGCGGCCCTGCAGCAGCTCGGGGAGGCCGACGAGGCCAAGCCGCTGATCTGCCGGGCGATGCGGGAGGCCGAGATCTGCCACTCCGGCGTGATGCCCCTGCGGCTCGGCAGGAGCTGGACCACCGGCCCCGTTCTGCCGGACGCGGGGGAGCCCGCCGAGGACCCGAACCCGCTGGGGCTCAGCGACTCGGAGTGCAGGGTGGCGGAGCTGGCCGCGCTCGGGCACACCAACCGGGAGATAAGCCGGACGCTGCACATCACGGTGAGCACCGTCGAACAGCATCTGACCCGCGTCTACCGGAAGCTGGGAGTGAAGAGCCGGGCCGATCTGCCCCCGGAACTCGCGCCCCCCGACCGGCGGGTGTCCGCCAGACCACCCGAGACGGGATCGAGGGCCAGGCCGGGCATGCGGGGAATCGCACAGTGAACAGTCTTCCAATCCCAGGAGTCACCTATGCCAGTCACGTCGTCGTGCCGGATCTGCTCGGGCACGGTTCGCGAGTTCCTCGACTTCGGAAGGCAGCCTCTCTCCGACGCGTTCGTGACGCCTGAGGACTTGGCGGAGGAGTTCTTCTTCACCCTCGCCGTGGGGATCTGTGAATCGTGCACAATGGTGCAGCTCATGGAGGAGGTGCCGCGTGACCGCATGTTCCACCAGGGCTATCCGTACCTCTCCTCGGGCTCGGCCGTCATGCGCGAGCACTTCCAGGCGATCGCCAAGCGCTTCCTGGCCACCGAGCTCACCGGCCCCGACCCGTTCATCGTCGAGCTCGGCTCGAACGACGGCACCATGCTCGGAGTGATCGCCGAGTCGGGCGTCCGGCACCTGGGGGTGGAGCCGTCCGGCGGGGTGGCGGACCTGGCCGCGGCCAAGGGCGTCCGGGTGCGCAAGGACTTCTTCGAGGAGGAGACCGCCGCCGACATCCTCGCCGGCGAGGGACCGGCCGACGTCGTCTACGCCGCCAACACCCTGTGCCACATCCCCTACATGGAGTCGATCCTCCGCGGGGTCGACACGCTGCTGGCGCACAGCGGGATCTTCGTGTTCGAGGACCCGTACTTCGCCGACATCCTGGAGCGCACCTCGTTCGACCAGATCTACGACGAGCACTTCTTCTTCTTCACGGTCCGCTCGGTCCAGGAGATGGCGCGGAGATTCGGATTCGAACTCGTCGACGCGGAAAGGCTCCCCGTGCACGGCGGCGAGGTCCGCTACACCCTGGCGCGCCCGGGGACGAGACCGGTGAGTCAGGCCGTGACCGACCTGCTGGCCGAGGAGAGCGCCGCCGGGATCACCGAGCCGGCGACGCTCGCGGGCCTCGCCTCCAGGGTCGAGCTCATCCGTGAGCGGTTGCCGGCTCTGCTGGGCGAGCTGCGGGAGCGGGGCGAGCGGGTCGTCGGATACGGCGCCACCGCCAAGAGCGCGACGGTGACGAACTACTGCGGCATCGGCCCCGAGCTGGTCCCCTTCGTCTGCGACACGACCGTGGGCAAGCAGGGCAGGCTCACCCCGGGGGCGCACATCCCGGTACGGAGCCCCGAGGCGTTCCGCGACCCCTACCCGTCGTACGCGCTGCTCTTCGCCTGGAACCACGCGCAGGAGATCATGGAGAAGGAGAAGGAGTTCCGCGAGGCGGGCGGCAAGTGGATCCTCTACACCCCCGAGGTGCGCGTTGTCTGACCGACCGTTGCTCGTGGTCCTGGGCGCCTCCGGTTTCGTGGGCTCCGCCCTCGTGGCGGAGCTGGTCCGGCGCGACGTCCGGCTGAGGCTGGTGGCACGGAGGCCCGCCGTGGTCGGCTCGGGCCACCCTGCCGAGATCGAGATCCGCACCGCGGACCTCACCGTCGAGGGCCAGGTCGCCGAGGCGATCGCCGGCGCGGACGCGGTGATCAACCTGTTGCTCTACACCGGCGGCGACGGGACCTGGCGGGCGGCGGAGGACGAGTCGCCGGGGGAGCGGGTGAACGTCGGCGTGGTACGCGACATCGTCTCGGCCCTGCGGGCGGAACGCCGGGACGGCCCACCCCCCGTGGTCCTCTTCCCCGGCTCGACCTCCCAGGTCGGCCCGAGGACGGAGGCCAGGGTCGACGGCACCGAACCGGACGCCCCGGTGACCGCCTACGACCGGCAGAAGCTGGCCGCCGAGCGGGAGCTGAAGGCCGCCACGGAGGAGGGCCTGCTGCGCGGGGTCACGCTCCGGCTCGGCACGGTGTTCGGCGGCCGGGTCTCCCCGACCGCCACCGACCGGGGGGTGGTGACCACCATGGCGCGCCGCGCGCTGGCGGGTGAGCCGCTGACCGTGTGGAACGACGGGAAGGCCGAGCGCGACCTGCTCTACGTCGAGGATGTGGCCGGCGCCTTCCTGGCCGCGCTCGACCACGCCGACTCCCTCGCGGGCCGGCACTGGCTGGTGGGTACGGGCGGCGGTCGCAGCGTCCACGACATCTTCACGACCATCGCGGAGACCGTGGCCGCCCGCACGGGCGCCCCGGCGGTCCCGGTCGTCTCGGTGCCGGCGCCGCCGGACGCCACCGGGATGGACTTCCACAGCGTCGTCGCCGATCCGGTCGCCTTCCACGCGGTCACCGGATGGCAGGCCCGGGTGCCGTTCCGCGAGGCGCTGGAGCGCACCGTCTCCTCGCTGATCCGCGGTGACGGGATGCCGCTCTGATCCGACCCCTATCTTGCTCGCGGGCGACCCCTACCTTGTTGACCCCGCCCCGGCGGCCCGAGCATGCTGGACCGCGCTCCGTGAGCGTCCGTCATCCTTGACCGATTGGCGACTGTTGTGACCGAACACCCCCCGGCGGCGCAGCCGTAATGAGATCCCGCGCGCTCGCCGTCACCGGCGCTTTCGAATTCACTCCCGAGGTGTTCCCCGACGAGCGGGGCCTCTTCGTCTCCCCGTTCCAGGAGGCGGCGTTCGTCGAGGCGGTCGGGCACCCGCTCTTCCCGGTCGCGCAGACCAGCCAGAGCGCCTCGGCGCGCGGTGTTCTCCGCGGGATCCACTTCACCCTCGCCCCGCCGGGGACCGCCAAGTACGTGCACTGCGCGCGAGGAAGCGCGCTGGACATCGTCGTCGACCTCCGGGTCGGCTCCCCGACGTTCGGGGTGTGGGACCAGGTGGTGCTGACCGGTGAGAGCTTCCGCTCGGTGTACTTCCCGCCGGGGCTCGGCCACGCCTTCGTCGCGCTCCAGGACGACACCGTGATGTGCTACCTGCTCTCGCAGCGGTACCGGAAGGAGAACGAGCTCGCGCTCTCGGCCCTCGACCCGGAGATCGGGCTGCGGCTGCCCGGGGACCTGGCGCTGACCAGGTCGGAGCGGGACCTGGAGGCGCCCACGCTGGCGGAGGCGCGGGCGCTCGGCAGGCTGCCCGACTACCAGGAGTGCCTGCGGATCGAGGACACCTTCCGGCGGGTGTGACAGGCGGCGTGCGCGGGCCGGCCCCCGGGCTGCGGCCCTGGGAAGATGAGATCTCGTATCAAGGGAGCCAGCATGGCCGTACCCCCCCGGCGGCAGACTCGTTCACCGTTGCAGGTGCGGCTCGCGGAATCCGTGCTCTCCCCCGGCGGGTGGTTCGCGACACTCGACGAGTTCCACCGATGGCTGTCCGAGACGGCGAGCCGTGCGTACATGAACGTGCGGAAGGTGCCGTTGAACGGGCTGTCCGGCTGGGAGGTGGAGCGGCACACCGGGAACATCCGGCATCGGACCGGAAAGTTCTTCAGCGTCGAGTGCCTGGACGTCCACGTCCCCGGCCGGACGGTCTCCCACTGGTCCCAGCCGATCATCAACCAGCCGGAGATCGGCATCCTGGGCATCCTGGTCAAGGAGATCGACGGGATCCCGCACTGCCTCATGCAGGCCAAGCACGAACCGGGCAACCACAACGGCCTGCAGCTCTCTCCCACCGTGCAGGCCACCCGGAGCAACTACACCCGGGTGCACCGGGGCAGGCCGGTCCCCTATCTCGACTACTTCCTCGACACCTCCGGCCGCGAGGTGATCGCGGACATCCGCCAGTCCGAGCAGGGCGCCTGGTTCTACCGGAAACGCAACCGGAACATGATCGTTGAGATCACCGGGGAGATCGAGGTCGCCGAGGGCTTCTGCTGGCTGACCCTCGGCCAGCTGCACACCCTGATGTCGGTGCCGGACCTGGTGAACATGGACGCGCGGACCGTGCTGGCCTGCATGCCGTTCTCGGGGGCCGGGCTGACGTCGGCTCTGATGTCGGCCCTCATCTCGGCCCAGACGTCGGCGCCGTCCGCGGAGCCTGGCGACGGGTTCCGCGCCGCGCTCGTCCGCTCCTGTGATCCGGGCGAGGCAGGCCCGCACACCATGGGGGAGGTGCTGAGCTGGATCACCGACATGCGCACCAGGACCGACCCGCGGGTCAGCCTGATCCCCCTCAACGAGGTGCGGGGATGGCGGCGTACGGACGAGCTGATCTCCCACGAGACCGGCCGCTACTTCGACGTCGTCGGGGTGAGCGTGGAGGCGGGCGGGCGCGAGGTCGGCCACTGGGACCAGCCCATGATCGAACCTTCCGGGACCGGGGTCATCGCGTTCCTGGTCGGGGAGATCGACGGAGTGCTGCACGCCCTGGTGCACGCGCGGGTCGAGCCGGGCTACGCCGACGTGGTGGAGCTGGGGCCGACCGTGCAGTGCACCCCGGAGAACTACGACCACCTGCCCGCCGGGGCCCGCCCGCCCTTCCTGGACGAGGTGCTGGGGGCCGGCCCCGGGCGCGTCAGGTTCGAGACGATCCTGTCGGAGGAGGGCGGGCGCTTCCACCGCGCCCGCAACCGCTATCTCATCGTGCACACCGACGAGGCCGCCGGGATCGACCACCCCGAGTACCGCTGGCTGAGCGTGTCCCAGCTCGGAGAGCTGCTGCGGCACAGCTTCTATCTCAACATCCAGGCGCGCAGCCTGCTGTTCTGCCTGACCACCCTGACTACAACGCCGCCAGCACCTCTCGCAGCGCGCTGATCACCCTGTCCTGTACGTCGGCGGGCAGTGACGGGTACATCGGCAGCGAGAAGATCTCACCGGCCAGCTCCTCGGTGACCGGCAGGCTGCCCCTGCGGTAGCCGAGGTGGGCGAACCCGGTCATGGTGTGGACCGGCCACGGGTAGCTGATGTTCAGCTGGATGTCGTACGCCTTCAGCGCCTCGATGATGTCGTCGCGGCGGGGGTGGCGCACCACGTAGACGTAGTAGACGTGGTCGTTGCCCTCGGCGAGCGCGGGAAGGACGAGCTCGGTGTCGCCGAGGCCGTCGGCGTAACGGGCCGCCACTGCGCGCCGGTCGGCGATGTACCGGTCGAGCCGGCGCAGCTTGCGGCGCAGGATCTCGGCCTGCAGCTCGTCCAGCCTGCTGTTGTGGCCGGGGGTCTCGACGACGTAGTAGGTCTTCTCCATGCCGTAGTAGCGCAGCCTGCGCAGGTTCCGCTCGACCTCGTCGTCGGAGGTGAGCGTCGCGCCGCCGTCCCCGTAGGCGCCGAGCACCTTGGTCGGGTAGAAGGAGAACCCCGCCGCCTTGCCCATCGACCCCGCGACGCGCCCGTGGTGGCGGGCGCCGTGCGCCTGCGCGCAGTCCTCGAAGATCATCAGGTTGTGCCTGGCCGCGAGCCGTTCCAGCGGCTCCATCTCGACGCACTGGCCGTACAGGTGGACCGGCAGGAGGCACCGGGTCCGCTCGGTGACGGCGGCCTCCACCTGGGCGGTGTCCATCAGCTGGTTCTCCCGGTGCACGTCCACGAAGACCGGGGTCGCGCCGATCGCGTCGATCGCGACCACCGTCGGCGCCGCGGTGTTGGAGACCGTGATCACCTCGTCGCCGGGGCCGATTCCCATGGCCTGCAGCCCCAGCTTGATCGCGTTGGTGCCGTTGTCGACGCCGACGCAGTGCCGCACCCCGTGGTAGCCGGCGAACTCCGTCTCGAAGGAGCGGACGCTCTCGCCGAGGACCAGCTGCCCTGACCCGAACACCGTCTCGACGGCGTCCATGATGTCCTTCTGCTCGCTGTCGTATTCCCGCAGATAGTCCCAGACACGCGTGGTCATCGCAGTCCCTTTCTCGAAAGCTCGGCTCAGCATAATGACCGGCGGGAATCGGGGGAGCCCCTGTATCCAGGCGGAAACCGCCACTCTGGGGGGTGCCGCACGGGGTGTTAGGGGTCTTTCCGCATGCCCAAAGACCGCCGACACGGCGGCTTTTCCCGACATGGGAGTTGCAATGTCT
>NZ_JBFAOJ010000107.1:0-29617 GCF_040675205.1 Streptosporangium sp. NPDC049644
GAGGGCGTGCACTTCTACACCCGGGGCAAGGTCGTCACCTCCCGCTGGCTCGACCCCAGCCACGGCGGCGTCAACCTCGGCTTCCCCACCAACGGGTAGGCGTACCTCCCCGCGGTGACGTCGTCCGCCTCCGGTCTTCCAGGTCCTCTCCCCTAGGCCGGAAGGCAGGAGCCGCCCGCCGGCCTTTCGGGTCGGCGGGCGTTGCGCGGCACTCGCATGCGGAGTACCGTCACGGCCCCCGGGCCCCATGTCCTCCCCCTCCACCTCCGGTACGGAACGCCGGACATCGGTGCGCCACGGGAACGTCACATCTTCGGGGGCATATAACTCAGGGCACCAGATGCGCATAGGGCACGGAGGTCGATGATGGCTCAGTGGCACGCGTTACGGGAAGAGCTGGTCTCACAGGTGCGCACGTGGGGGATCAGCGAGGTCGTGACCGGCGCGCTGCGGGCGGTGCCGCGACATGTCTTCCTGCCGGACCTGCCGGCGGAGACCGTCTACCAGGATGACGCGATCGTCACGAAACGCGACGCGGGTGGCCAGCCGATCAGCTCCTCCTCACAGCCGGCGATCATGGCTCTGATGCTCGACCAGCTCGGGGTGGAACCGGGGCAGCGCGTGCTGGAGATCGGCACCGGAACGGGCTACAACGCCGCACTCCTCGCCCATCTGGTGGGGCCGGAGGGCCGGGTCGTGAGCGTCGACATCGACCCCGAGCTGGTCACGCTCGCCGGGGAGCACCTGGCGGTCGCGGGACACCCCGAGGTGAGGCTGGTGTGCGCCGACGGATCCGGGGGATTCCCGCCGGGGGCGCCCTACGACCGGGTGATCGCCACCGTCGGCGTGTGGGACCTGGCCCCGGCCTGGCTCGAGCAGCTCGGGCCCGGCGGACGCCTGGTGGCCCCGCTGGACCTGCGGGGGGTGCAGCGCTCGGTGGCGATGGAGCGGGCGGACGGGCACTGGACGAGCCGCTCGGTGCTGCCCTGCGGGTTCATGCGGATGCGCGGCCCCTTCGCGGGCCCGGAGACGACGCTGGTACTGGACCGGGAGTCCGACCTGACGATCTCACTGCCCGAGGCGAGTGAGATCGGTGACGTGCTGGCGGCGCTCGACGGACCCGTGGTCGAGCTCTCCACCGAGATCAGTGTCGGCTTGTCCCAGCTCCTCGACGGGCTGAGCCTCTGGCTGGCGGTGCACGAGCCCCGGTGGTGCACCATGTCGGAGGCGCGACCCGGGTGGCTGGCCTCGCCTCCGCTCGACCTGACCGGGTTCCGGATGGCCGTCGGGATCGTCGAGCGCGACAACCTCTGCATGCTGGAGCCGTCGCCGGACGGTACCCTGATCGTTCGCGGCCACGGGCCGGACAGACTGCGGCTCGCGGGCGAGCTGGTCGCCCACGTCCAGGCGTGGGACATGGCGGATCGCCCCATGACGGCCGGACTCCGTATCGACGCCTACCTGGGTGATCCTCCGCATGGCGGACTGCTCCTCCACAAGCGCCACACCACCCTGGCCCTGTCGTGGCAGGACTCCTGACCTTCGCGCCCCGCGGAGGCGGGCGTGGGCGCCGCTCCGCGACCGTGCCTGGAACGCGCCAATGAACCGCTTGATTGAAACGTACATTAAATAGTTAAGTAGAACAAATGTCGGTAAAAGCTGAACTGTTTAGTTCAGCTGCGGTTTTCGTACTTAACTCACCCCCTACAGATCAGCTCTGAGCGCCGATTCCAGACATCGCATCCGTGGCGACCTACCATGACGCATAGTCATTGACAACGGGCTGCACAAGGACATGGGCCGCTGTGTCAGCGAACCGTACGGTGCGGGGGCGGAGCGTGGCCCGGCGATGCCGTGTGGAGACAACGGATACGCGGCGCCACGAAAATCAGAGGTGATTCCATGCAGATCAACCGATTCGACGGGCCGGTGCTCTCGCTCTTCCGCATCGTGACAAGTCTTCTCTTCCTGTGCCACGGTCTGGCGTCGATGTTCGGCGTCTTCGGCGGCAACCGCGGCACCGGCCAGGCCCTCGCGTTCGGCGCCTGGCCCGGCTGGTGGGCCGCGCTCATCCAGGTGGTCTGCGGCGGGCTCGTCCTCGCCGGGTTCCTCACTCGCGTCAACGCGACGCTCGCGTCGGGCTCGATGGCCTACGCGTACTTCGTGGTGCACCTGCCGCAGGACTTCATGCCGTTGCGCAACGGCGGCGAGCTCGCGGCGCTGTTCTGCTGGTCGTTCCTGATCATCGCCGTGCTCGGCCCCGGGCCCTGGGCGATCGACGCCCTGCTCCGGCGCCGTCGCGACGCCTTGACCGTCCCCCGCCCGATCCACGCCCCCGCGCACGCCGAGGGAACCTGAGCAGTGCATTTCCCTCAGGAGGGTACGGGAGCCCTGGGCGCCGATCCGGCACCCGGGGCTCTCTCGCGTTCCGGCGGCTCAGGTGGGCGTCGCCGGGGCCCGGGTTCCCGAGCGGGACGGAAATTCCACACTGTTTTTCCGCGCTCCGGTGGAATTGGGAAAAGCCCAGGTCAACGCGGAGGGCCCGGTTCGGACAGGCGGCGGAAAGGCCCCTTCGCCGATCCGAGGGAGAACGAGTTTCCGCAGGTCAGGCCAAATGTGAATGCACATTTCACGTTTGCCTGATCCGGATCGCGTGGGTAAGGATGGATCATCTCCAGCCGACCCCCCGACCAGGGGTTTCTTCGGCATGCCGGCAACCGACCACCCCGAGGAGGGGACGATGATCCATGCCCGAGGACTGACCCGGCGATTCAAGGTCGGAAGAGGAGTCGTCGACGCCGTACGCGGTCTCGACATCGATGTGGAGAGGGGCCAGTTGGTGGCCTTCCTCGGCCCGAACGGCGCGGGGAAGTCCACCAGCCTGCGCATGCTGACCTCCCTGCTCCCGCCGACCTCGGGAACCGCGACCGTGGCGGGCCGCGACGTCGTGTCGGATCCGGCCGGGGTCCGCGCCCGCATTGGCTACGTCGGCCAGAAGAACAGCGCGGGCGAGAACTTCCGCGTCCGCGACGAACTGGTCACCCAGGCGCGCTGCTACGGGCTGCGGCGGGCCGAGGCACGGCGGCGGGCCGACGAGGTCCTCGCCCTGCTGGACCTGGAGGCGCTGGCCACCCGGAAGCCCGGCACCCTCTCCGGCGGCCAGCGCCGCCGCCTCGACATCGCCCTGGGCCTCATCCACCGGCCCGGCCTGCTCTTCCTGGACGAGCCCTCGACCGGCCTCGACCCGCAGAGCCGCGCCAACATCTGGGAGCACATCCTGCGGCTGCGCGCGGAACACGGCACGACCCTCTTTTTGACCACTCACTACCTGGAGGAGGCCGACACCATGGCCGAACGAGTAGTGATCATCGACCACGGCCGGATCATCGCCGACGGAACCGCCGAGCAGTTGAAGGGCGAGCTGGCCGGCGACCGCGTCACGGTCACCGTCCACGACGAGCCGGAGGCGGCGAGGGCCGCCGAGGTCGCCGCACGGATCGCGGGATCGGACGCGGTCACCGTCGAGAGGAGGACGGTACGGCTGCGGGTGCCCCACGCGGGCAGGACGCTGCCGGAGTACCTGCGGTCCCTGGATGCCTCGGGGGTGAAGGTCGCCACCGCGGAGACCGCCCGGCCCACGCTGGACGACGTGTTCCTCGCACTGACCGGCCGCAGCCTGCGCGAGAGCGACGAGAGCCACGGGACCGCGACGCACGGCGCCTGACCGTCGGCGCCGCGCCCCTCACCGAGCGGCTCCGCATGGAGCAACCCCGCATTGACCGGCCCCGCGTCGACCGGCCACGCCCCGCGCGACACCAGGCCGCCGGCGCCGCGCCCCTCCCGCCGAACGGCGTGCCGCACTCCCCCACCGGCAAGAAAGGTCACCCCGTGAGCGTACGACTCTTCCTCCGTGACACCTCGACCGTGTTCTCCCGCGAGTTCGTCCCCGTGTTGCGCGAACCCCTCGGCCTCCTCTTCACCATGGGGCAGCCGCTGCTCTTCCTCTTCCTGTTCGGTCCGCTGCTCGCCGGAACGCAGAGCTTCGAGGGCCAGGGGTCGCCATGGCAGTGGTTCGTACCCGGCATTCTGATCATGATGTGCCTGTCCGGGCCGATGATGGCCGGATACTCCCTGCTGGTGGAGTTGATCGGCGGCTCGATGGAGCGCATGCTGGTCACCCCGCTGAACCGCACGGCGATGCTGGTCGGCCGGACGATGAAGGAGTTCGTGATCCTGCTGGCCCAGGCCGCGCTGATCATCGTGCTCGCGGTGCCGTTGGGCTTCCGGCCGCACCTGCCGGGGGTGCTGACCGGACTGGCGATACTGGTCGTCTTCGGGATCGGCCTGGGCTCGCTCTCCTTCGTCCTCGCGATCGCGTCCAGCCCGAGCGGCAACCTGTTCTACGGGGTCACCCAGCTGGTGCTGTTCCCGCTGATGCTGCTCTCCGGCGTGCTGCTGCCGATGGACTTCGGCCCGGCGTGGCTTCAGGCGGCCGCCGCGCTGAATCCGGTCACCCACATCGTCGAGGCGGAGCGGGCACTGTTCTCCGGCCGATTCGCGGACCTGTCGGTGCTGTACGGAATGCTCTGGGCCTGCGTAGTCGCCGCGGTGGGCCTGGCCATGGGCACCAGGGCGATGCGCCGCGGCATCTGACACGACGCCCTCGGAAGCGGGCAGGTGTCCGGTCGGCCCCCTCTCCATCCGCGCGCGGAAGAGGAAGAGCCTCGCCCCTTGAACGGAGGGCGAGGCTCTTCGCCGTACGGACCTACCTGGGGGAAGGGGTCGACGTGTGCGAGGAAGGCGCGGGGGTCGACGGCGCGGGGGCGGGGCTCTCCTTCGCCGGCTCCCTGGTGACCTTGCAGTCGTAGGCGGCGATGGCGTATCCGCTCAGCAGCCTGCAGGTCGTCCAGACGGGACCGACCCGGTAGGCGTAGACGGCGGGAAGGCCACCGTCCTCTCCCGCGGGGCCCTGGGGACCCTGGGCACCGTCCTCGCCGGGGGCGCCCTTCGGGCCGGCCGGACCGGCGGGTCCCTGCGGGCCGGTCTTGCCGGTGTAGCCACGGGGTCCGACCGGGCCCTGGGCCCCGTCCTTGCCGTCCGTACCGTTCCTGCCGTCACGCCCGGCGGGTCCCTGCGGACCGGCGGCGGCGACACCGGTCTGGCCCTGGGCGGACTCCTTGGCCCACCACACCTTGACCTCGGTGGGCTTGCACTTGGTGGTGGCGTTGACGAGCCGCACGTAACCGGTGCTCTTGGCCTTGCACGCGTAGATGAGGTCAGCGCCCGAGGTCTGCGCCGCAGAGGCGGTGGTGACGCTGGACAGGCCGACCGCGAGGATCGCGGTGGCCGCGATCGCCAGAGGCGTCTTGAAACGCATGTGGAACTCCAGAAGAGAAAGGGAAAATCGTGGCGCGGCTCAACAAGAGTGGCAGTTGGGAACGATCCACGCTGCCATATCGGATCATGTGATGAAAAAGAGACCGGTTCCGCCGATGGCCGGTCTAGCCCAGGTACGGGTCCCCGCACGATGAGGAGTGACCGGGCATGACGCGCGGCCCCGCCGGCGACTTCGACCGGCCGCGGGTGCCGCGTCCCGGTGCCCCGTACCGGCTCGGTCAGTCGGACGCGTCGGAACGGTATGACCAGCGCCCCTGCAGCAGGAACAGCAGGGCCAGGGAGGGCATCAGGAGCAGCGCCCCGACGGCGAGCGAGACGAGCGTCGCGGTCAGCACCGCCGGATGCGCCGCGGCCTCGTTCACCGTGAGGGACGGCGGAAGCATCAGGGGGTACTGCGCGAGCGGCCAGCCCCACAGCACCGCGGTGACGGCCAGCGCGCCGGTGATCCGGACGAGCACGAAGTTCCGCCGCCACAGCAGGACCAGGGAGAGCAGCCCGAACACCGCGCCGGCGACCACCAAGGGCAGCGCCCGGTGGGTGAGGCCGTCGAACAGGCGGGGCGCGTCCGCGCGGAGCACCGCGATGCCGGCGAGCGCGACGACTCCGACGCACGATCCCGTGATCAGCGCCTTGGTTCGGAAGTCCTCGGCCAGCTGCGACATCCCTGCCCGTACCGCGTCGTCGCACAGATATGTCGCGGCCAGGTAGGCGCAGACGCCGACCGCGAGAACCCCGCCCAGCATGGAGGTCGGATTCAGCCAGCCGGTCACGATGTCTCCGGCCGCGAGGCCCACCGGCACACGTCCCGAGGCGACCCCTCCCGCGGCGGCGCCCAGGAAGAAGGGGGTCAGCACGGAGGAGACCGCGAAGGCGCCGCCGAACAGGCGCTTCTGCCACAGTCGCGGGCTGGCCTT
Organism: Streptosporangium sp. NPDC049644; assembly: GCF_040675205.1. Taxonomy (NCBI): domain Bacteria; kingdom Bacillati; phylum Actinomycetota; class Actinomycetes; order Streptosporangiales; family Streptosporangiaceae; genus Streptosporangium; species Streptosporangium sp. NPDC049644. The sequence continues at coordinate 6,312 of NZ_JBFAOJ010000107.1, forward strand.
GCGGAAGGCGAAGGCGGATCCCCGGGCGATGATGCCGAACGCCACCAGCGTCAGCGGGATGTAGAGGGTCGACATGACGGCGGCGAAGACCGGCGAGAATCCGGTCCACAGCACGACGAGCACGAAGATCAACCACACGTGGTTGGCCTCCCAGACCGGCCCGATGGAGTTCTCGATGAGGTTGCGCTCCGGCATGCCCGCCCGGCTGCGCCCGGCCAGCAGATCCCAGATGCCGCCGCCGAAGTCGGCTCCGCCCAGCAACGCGTAGCAGGTCACCCCCACCCACAGCACGAGCAGCAGGATCCGCGCCGGGTCCATGGGATCAGTCCCGTTCCTGAGGGGCGTGCAGAAGGGGTTCGCGGGGAGTCTCCGCCACCGGGACCTCCTTGGGTTCGCGCGCCAGACGCCGCAGGACGTAGACGATGGCGACGGTGAGGAACAGATAGACCAGCAGGAGGGCGAGGAACCCCAGCCACAGCCCGGGGGCGGGATTGACCGCGTCGGCCATGCGCAGCTTGCCGTACACGACCCAGGGCTGCCTGCCGACCTCCGTCACGATCCAGCCCGTCTCCACCGCGACGACGGCGGCGACGCCGCAGACGGCCGCGAGCCTCAAGAACCACGGGGAGTGCGGCAGATCGCGCCGCCACCACCACGTCAGGGCGAACCAGGCCGCCATCAGGAGCAGGAAGAAACCGAGCCCCACCATCGTGTCGAAGGCCAGGTGCACGGGGTTGACCGGCGGGCGGTCGGCCACGGGCACGATGTTCAGCCCTTGGACCACGGTGTCGGGGTGCAGGCCCACCAGCATGGAGAGGCCGCGGGGAATCTCCAGCGCGTAGCGCAGTTCGTCGTTCACCACGAAGCCGCCGATGCTCAACGGCGCACCGGCACGGGTCTGGAAGAGAGCCTCCGCGGCGGCGAGCTTGACCGGCTGGTTGGTGGCCAGGAACCTGGCGATGAGGTCGCCCACCACGATCTGGAGCGGGGCGAATATCGAGGCGAGCGTGAACGGCACCAGGAACCCCAGCCGGTGATAACGGTCGCGCCGGCCACGCAGCATGGCCACCGCGTAGACCCCCGCGACGAGGAACCCGGCGACCATGAACGCCGCCACGATCATGTGCGTCGTCTGCAGCGGCGTGGCCGGGTTGAACATCGCGCCCCACGGGTCCACGCTGGTGATCCGCCCGTCCTTCGCCTCGAACCCGACCGGCTGGTTCATCCAGGCGTTGGCCGACACCACGAAGAACGCCGACGCCGTTCCCGCGATCATGACGGGAATCCCGGTCAGCAGATGAATCCTGGGCGGTAGCCGGTCCCAGGAATAGAGGTAGACACCGATGAAGATGGCCTCGATGAAGAAGGCGATCCCCTCCAGCGCGAAGGGAAACCCCATCACCTGGCCGTAGACGCCCATGAGACCCGGCCAGAGCAGGCCCAGTTCGAAACTGAGGATCGTGCCCGAGACCGCCCCGACCGCGAACAGCACCCCCACGGCCCTGGCCCACTTGCGGGCCAGCCGCGTGTAGTCGTCGTCGCCGGTGCGGATCCCCCGCCACTCGGCGAACACCAGCAGGACCGGCATGCCGACCCCCATACACGACAGCACGATGTGCCAGCCCAGCGACACCGCCATCTGCAGCCGTCCCGCCAGCAGATCCGTCGCGCTCGCCGCCTCGGCCAGCCCGCTGATCTCCGTCACGGCACGGACGCTTCAGCGTGCGTGTCCGGCCACCCGTCCCGTATCCGAAAACAGCATCTGACCTGCATGGAAGCGCTCTTCCCGGTACGCGTGAGCGACAAACGACGGGAGGCCGTGTCCATGGAGCCGGTCACGGCCGGAGCGCGACGAGAGCGTTGGAGGACCAGGCACCGAGACGAGGCCCGCAGGACGTACGGTCACGGATCGCCGGTGAGCAGTCGTCCTCGGTGCGAACGGTGCCCGTCAGCGTCGGTACCGGTAGTGGTGGACGATCAGTGCGGCGGCGCACGCCAGAGTGAGCAGCCCGAACCCGATGCCGACGAAGACGTTGACGTCGATGGACGAGGTCACCATGTTGAGAGCCGCGCTGACCACCAGCAGGAGCCAGAGCACGGGACGCAACATCCCGGCGGGCCGCGCCGTCTCGGAGATGTCCAGGATGCGGTGGGGATCGGTCACGGTGTGCTCCTCACTCGATGGGATCGACAGCTCTCCTGCCATGTGTCGACGCTACGGACGATCACCGCTGCCGACGATCCCGCCAACGGGACAGGCAAGGTGCAGCAGGCTGTACTCTCCCGGGCACCCGCCGAGGTGATCCGCCCCGGCGGCTACGTCCCGTACGACCGCGTCCTCGGCGGCAACGTCGCGGGCAGCGCGAACGCCGCGAACAGGCCGAGGTCGTGGAAGGCGGTCAGCTCCACGATGAGGCCGTCCTCGATCCGCAGCACCCCGATCGCGAAGGCGCGATGGGCGTGCTCGTCGAGCCCCCGTACGTAGGACGCCACCGCCGGTCGCCCGTTGGCCCGGGTCGCCACCGTCCGGAACCGGCCCACGTACTCCGGCCGGCCGGGGTCCCAGCTCGACGCCAGCGCCGCCATGACCGCGTCGCGCCCCCGGAACCACATCGGGTACGGCGGCATCGTCGTCCGTACCTCCGCCGCCAGCAGATCGGCCACCGCGGCGAGGTCGGCACGTTCGAGCGCGTCCATGTAGCGCCGCAGCACCGCCCGCTCCCGCTCGGTGGGCTCCACCGCCGCCCAGTCCAGGCGCCGTTCGGGCAGATGCTCCCTCAGCGTCGCCCGAGCCCGCTGCAGGGCGCTGTTGACCGAGGCGACGCTGCCCTCCAGCAGCGCCGCGGTCTGCCCGGCCGGCCAGCCGAGCACGTCGCGCAGGATCAGCACCGCCCGCTGCCTGGGCGGCAGATGCTGGATCGCGGCCAGGAACGCCAGCTCGATCGTCTCCCGGGAGACCGTCACGGCGTCCGGCTCGGCCTCGCCCGGCGCGGCCGGCTCCCAGAGCCGATCCGGGAACGGCTGCAACCAGGCGATGTCGGTACGGGGTGGCAGGTCGGCGCTCGGGTCCGACGGCGCCGCCAGATGATGCGGGAGCACCCGGCGGGCCCGGCCGTCGAGGGCGTCGAGACACGCGTTCGTCGCGATCCGGTACAGCCAGGTGCGCAACGTCGAGCGCCCCTCGAAACCCCCGAAGCCCTTCCAGGCGCGCAGGAACGTCTCCTGCACCAGATCCTCCGACTCGTCGAACGAGCCCAGCATCCGGTAACAGTGCACCCGCAACTCTCTCCGGTGACGCTCGACGAGCGCCGCGAACGCGGACTCGTCGCCCGCCCGCGCGGCGGCCACGACCGCGCCGTCGTCCCCCATGCCCACCGACCACCCTCCGTCCTCGCCTCGGCCACCGGTCGGCCCCGCGGGCGAGAACGCCACGATAGACGGCGGGACTGACAGTCCCCGGCGTTCCGGCCGCCCAAGCCCGCCGGAGCCGGGCCGGTCGCCCATGTCACCGGTGGCTAGACTCCCGGCATGCGGATTCCGACGGACGGAGAGATTCGCGCGCTGCACGCGAAGTACGCCCCCACCCGGGAGGCGTTCGATCTCGTTCACACCCACTGTGAAATCGTGTGTGGAATCGCGGAACAGCTCCTCGCGCGCACTTCTTCCGATCTCGATGCGGACCTGGTGCGGGCCGGCAGCCTGCTCCATGACATCGGGGTGTACCGGCTGTACGACGATGCCGGAAGGCTCGATCACGCACGCTATGTGCGTCACGGGACACTCGGCTACGAACTCCTTCGTGACGAGGGGTTCCCGGAGCGGATCTGCCGCTTCTGTTCCTGCCACACCGGGATGGGGATAAGCCGTCACGACGTACGGAGGCAGAACCTCCCGCTGCCGGCCGCCGACTACCTGGCGGAATCAGCCGAAGAAGAACTTGTAATGTACGCGGACAAGTTTCACAGCAAAACCGATCCCCCGACATTCGTTTCCGCCGCCTCCTACGCCACTCGGGTCCGGCGCTTCGGTGCGGACAAGGCTGTGATCTTCAAGTCGATGTGCGAGGGCTTCGGAGTTCCCGATCTCGCGCCGTTCGTCACCGCGTACGGCCACGCCGTGGTGTGAGGCGCTGTCGATCGGTGCGGGTCAGGCCGGTGCCGGGCTTTCCGACGCCGTCGTCCGAGTGGCGAACACCGAGCCGGCGATCAGGAGCCGCCCGCGGGATTCTGTCGGACCCTCGGTGCACAATCGGCGGATGGAGAAACCGAGGATCGTTTCGGCCGGGGAATGGCAGCAGGCCCGCGACGAGTTGCTCAAGGCCGAGAAGGAGGCCACCCGCGCCCAGGACGCGCTCGCGGCGCGGCGGCGCCGCCTCCCGATGGTCAGGTTCGCCGGCGAGTACGCGTTCGACACGCCCACCGGCACGAAGACCCTGCTCGACCTGTTCGAGGGCCGGGACCAGCTGGTCGTCTACCAGTTCATGGACAACGGGCCGGACCACTACTGTCCGGGCTGCACCGGGTTCACGAACAACGTCCCGGTGGCCGCTCTGGCCTGGCCCGCCGAGCTCGGGGTCACCTGGGTGACCGTGTCGAACATGCCACTCGCCCAGATCGAGGCGTACAAGGCGCGGATGGGCTGGACCCTGCCGTTCGTGTCCTCACACGGCACCTCGTTCGCGGACGACTGCGGCGCCGGTCGCGGCTTCATGCTGAGCGTGTTCCTGCGCGACGGTGAGGACGTCTACCGGACCTACAACACCACCTCCCGCGGTGTGGACCGGCTCCTCTTCGCCAACAACCTCCTCGACCTCACCCCGTACGGCCGGCAGCAGGACTGGGAGGACTCCCCGCCCGGCTGGCCGCAGCACCCCACGTACGGGTAGGCGAGCCGCACGAGGAGTGCCCCGGACGGGGCACTCTCGGATACGCGCCGGGGTCTCGAACCGCCCGGCGCGGTCCCGGTATTCGTGCCTCGCAGGCGGACCTCCTCCGCCCGTGCTCTCTCAGCCGGTGTGAAGGATCCGGAAGCGATCGGGTTCCGCCGGATCTCGGTCGACGACTTGGATCGGCGCCCAAGCCCACTGCCAAACGCCGATGCCCGGTGTGCGGGAGAACCGGATCCGCCCGCGGGTGCCTTCGACCGCGACGCGCGGCCAGGATTCGGCGGTGCGCGCCCGGTCCGTGCCGTGAGAACGCAGCACATCGGCGAGAACGGCGATCGTGTCGTAGCCCTCGAAGGCGACGAAGGAGGGCGCTTCGGCCAGCCGCTCGCGGAGGGCCGTCTCGACTCGTGCGCCGAGTGGGCCGAGGCGCTCGGGCAGGTAGCGCAGGAACGGGATCGCGGCGCTGTCGCCGCCCAGCGACGTCGCCCATTCGGCGAACTCCGGTTGCCCGGCCGGAGCACCGATCATGATCTCGGCGAGGCGCTGGTCGCGGCGGACGGACTTGACGATCGACACCGCCGGCTCCGGGTGGCCGACCAGAAGAAGGAGGGCTGTCGCGCGATTGTCGACGAGTTCGTCGCATACGGCCGTGGGGGCGAGCGCGCGCATGTCGAGTTCGATGACGGTGCCGCCGCGTGGAGCGAGGTGGTCCCGCAGAACGCGGGCCCCGGACGCCCAATAGACACTCGGCTCGGCTGCTACGGCGATTCGACCGTGGCCCGCGCCGAGGAGGAAGTCCGCGTAGATCTGCCAGCCGTGGGACTGCGCCGGGGCGAGGCGCGCGACCCATTCCGTCGGCTGTTCGGTGAGCGCGTCGAGAACCGCCGACGAGCAGAGGAACGGCAGGCCGAGGGCGTCGGCCCTGGCGGCGGCGGCGCGGGCGACGACGCTGTGGTACTCCCCCGCCAAGGCGGCCACGCCCAGGTGAGCCAATTCGTCCACGGCCGCCGCGGCCCTCTGTGGATCGGCCGCGGTGTCTCGAACCACCAGTTCGAGTGGTTTTCCGGCGATCCCGCCGGCGTCATTGACTTCGCGAACGGCCAGCTCGAGTCCGGCGAGCAGGTGTCGGCCTGCCTCGACCCAGCCAGGCCGAGTCAGCGGAACGAGAGCGCCGATCCGGACGGATGATCCGTCAGCCCGCTCCGCTCTTGGCGATGGTGGCGTATTCATGCGTTGGCGTCTCCCATGCGACGATTCGGTGGCGGTCTGCCCGGATCCGGCCACGGTACCGGTGGACTCGCCTGTTCGACTGTCGCGAGGCGTCGTTCCTGTAGGGCCTGGCGATGACGTTCTTCCCGAAGGATACGAGCGGTGGTCCCGACATGGTCGGCCTGGATGTTCACTCGCGCCTTCGCATCGGATGCGATCGGCGGCGGTTGCCGAGCGGGGCCGGTCACGCTGTTTCGGCGCTGAGGGCCTGCGCCACGGGTCGGCGGGCCGCCAGGCGTGCGGGCAGGGCGGTGAGTGCCGCCGTCGCCAGAAGAGTCGCGAGTGCGGCGCCGAGCAGCCAGGAGGAGGGGGGGTCCACCGCGTTCCTGGCGGCGAAGAGCGAGAGCAGGCCGATGCCCAGAGGGACGCCGATGATGGCGCCGAGCAGGCTGGGCAGGAGCTGGGCGACGGACAGTCCCGCGGTGATCTGTCCGGGGGTGGCGCCGAGCGTGCGGGCGATGGCCATGTTCGCCCGGGCCTCCATGGCAGTGGTCCAGGTGAACGTGAGGGTGTTCACGACGGCGAGGGCGATCAGCAGGACGGTGACGGCGAGCATCAGCCGGCGGTCGTGCTCGCCGCGCAGGTTGGGCAGGACGGAGGAGCCGTCCAGGCCGTAGCCCCTCTCCGGCTGGGCGTAGAGGGTCAGCAGGGCCACGATCGCGATCACCGTGGTGGCGGTGGAGCACGCCTGCAGCACGGCGCGGCCTGGCCGGCGGGCGGTCAGCCGCAGCCCGAGCAGCAGCGGCGTGGGCAGCAGCGCGGACAGCGCGGTGAGCCAGGGTCGGTGATGGGGCCGGCGCGCGGTGGCGGTCAGCGCCGTGACGGTCGCCGTGCGACTGGCCCGCAGCGTGGGACGCAGTGTGGACAGCACCGCCACCGCCACGGCGAGGACGGTCGCCGCGGCGACGGTGGCGCCGCCGGGCCCGGCCGCGTCGCCGATCCGGCTGGCGGTGGGGCTGGTGATGGCGGGCGCGGTCAGGCGGGCGATCGCCAGCCCCAGCGCGTCGCCGGCCAGCGCCAGCGCCAGGTACTCGGTGAGCAGGACGGTGGCGATCAGACCCGGGGCGGCGCCGACGGCCTTGAGCAACCCGGCCCGGCGCGTCTGCTCGACGGCGCGTCCCACGGCCAGCGCCGCCACTCCGGTGATGGCCAGGAAGCTGAGCAGCCAGCTGCCGACGACCAGGATCGGCTGGCTGTTCCTGAGGATGACCGTGTCCTGCTCGGCTGTGAACCGCCAGGAATGAAAGTTGATCCTGACGGTGGAGTCGCGGTGGGCCTCGCGGAAGGCCTCGATGGCGGCGGGGTCGCGCAGCTTGAGGTCCAGGGCCATGGTCACCGGGAGATCGTGGGACGACGCCAGTGCCCGGGCATCCGATCGGGTCATCCAGGCCAGGCCGCTGTAGTCGCTCCCCCCGCCGTACGGGCCGATCTGCGCCGCCCAGGGGTAGATGGAGGTGGCCGCGGTGACGGCGATTCCGACGACGGGGTACGACCGGCCGGCGATGGTGACATGGTCGCCGACGCCGACGCCCAGCGCGGTGGCGAAGCCGCGTTCGAGGACCGTGCCGCCGGAGCGTACCCAACGCCCCGAGGTGATCAGCGGCCGGTTGACCGCGCCGGGCGTCTCGGCGAAGCCGTGCACCACCACGTTGGAGGGGAGGCCGCGCGCGGTGAGGTCTGCGTAGACGACGCGATAGGGGCCATGGTGGGCGACTACTTCGGGAGCGACCGCCAGCGAGGCCAGGGCCGAGGTCACGGCGGGGCCCGTGACGCCGGAGAGCGCCACCACGTCCGGCCCGGCGGTGACCGCGCGGGTCTGTTCGTACAGCGCGTCGCTCACGCCGCGCAGGGACAGGCCCAGGGCCATCGTGGCGGTGGCCACGGTCACCGCGAGCAGGAGCATCACGGCCTGGACCTTGTGCCGCCGCAGGTCGGCCAGCACCAGACGCACGACGAGCACGATGGGGCCCATGACGTTCAGCCCTCCAGCCCGATCAGCCCGCCGAGCCCGCGCGGGTGGGAACCGGCCAGCCGGGTGTCGTCGACGAACATCCCGTCACGCATCGAGATCAGCCGGTCCGCGGTGGCCGCGACCCGTTCGTCGTGCGTGACGACCACGAGGGTCTGCCCCGCGGCACGCAGATCTTCGAAGATCCTCAGCACGTCGAGGGTCGCCGAGGTGTCGAGGTTGCCGGTCGGCTCGTCGGCCAGCACGACCAGTGGCTCGTTGGCCAGCGCGCGGGCGATGGCGACCCGCTGACGCTGGCCGCCGGACAGTTGCGACGGCAGATGCCGGGCACGGCCGGCGAGCCCGACCCGTTCCAGCAGCAGGCTCGCCCGCCGCCTGGCCTGGCGGCGCGAGCGCCCGGCCAGCAGTGCGGGCAGCTCCACGTTCTCGGCCGCCGACAACTCCTCCACCAGATGGAAGGCCTGGAAGACGAACCCCACCGATCGGCGCCGCATGCGCGCCAGAGCTCGCTCGCTCAGCGTGTCGGTGCGCTGCCCGGCCACCCACACCTCTCCGCCGGTAGGCCGCTCCAGGCCACCCAGCAGGTGCAGCAGGGTCGATTTCCCGCAGCCGCTGGGCCCCATCACCGCCAGCGTCTGTCCCTGAGGCACCTCCAAGTCGACCTCGTCCACCGCGCGGACCCGGCTCTGCCCCCGACCATGCGTCTTCATCAGGCCGCGGGCGCGGACAGCGGCACTCGACACGTTCATCCACCCTCGACTTCGTCATCGACCTTGGACCAGGCCCGCTCACAGGCGTCCAGCCAGCGCAGGTCCGCCTGCAACCGCAGCACGACCCCTTCCAGCAGCAGGCCGGCGCCCGACCCCGCCGGCTCGGCCAGCGCCGCCTGCTGCGCCTCACGCAAGCGGCGCAGCAACTCACGGCGCTGCGCCGCCACCAGCTCCACCGGGTCGGCCAGCCGGGCCGCGGCGGCAGCGGCGAGCTTGAGATGAAACTCCGCCAGGTCTGGTTTCGGCCAGCCCACCTCGGCCAGCCAGGTGGCCACCCGTTCCTGCCCGGCCGGCGTCAGCGCATAGACCTTGCGCTCCGGCCGCTCGGGCAGGCCGTCCGCCCGCTCACAGACGACGAGCCCCGCTCGCTCCAACCGGGCCAGCGTCACGTAGATCTGACCGCGGTTCATCGACTCGCCCAGCGGGCCGAGACTGCGCCGCAACCGAGCGTGCAAGTGGTACCCGTGCGACGGCTCCTTGGCGAGCATCGCCAGCACCGCGTCCTGCATGCCGCCCCCTAACGGTTGGCTAATAGATAGCGGTTACCCATGAGAGGTGTCAAAACGCTTCTCCGGACCGGCCCGCCACCGGCCGAGGGATGCGGGGAAGGGCAGAGGCGATGGGACAGGGGCGTCGATCACCATTCCCGGGTGGCGATCAACTCTTCCGCATCGGCTTCCGCGAAACCGTATGCCGACGCCACGAACCAGAAGTCCTCGGCTATCACCTCACGCGCGACGGTCTCGATCTCACTGCCGGCCGCCTCGAATTCCGCTTCCAGCTCGTTGAACTCCTCCGTCGCGGCCTCTGTCAGCAGGTACAGCGCCGTCAGATCCGACGGCCGCTCCGCCTCGATCCGCTCGCACAGTCCCAGCAGGATCGCTCTCCCCTTGTCGACGACATGATCGGGGTAGTACTCGTCCTCGTACATCTCCTTGAGAAACACGTGGTTCGCCACCTGCTGGTTTCTCGGCGACATCGTGAACTCCTGTTCTCACCACGAATCCGGCGTCTCAATGCTGCACCGCGGCACTGACAATGTTCATCAGGATCGCGAGGGCGCGGGGGCTGCCGAGCTCCGGCGCCCCGACCGGTCCCTGGACGGTGTTCGTAATGGCCGGGCACTTCCAGCCCACTCTCACCGCTGAGGAGGCGCGGCAACCGGCCACCACCCCGGCCGGGGAACTACTGGCTCTGCCGATCACCGACGCGGCGAACTTCCCCGACCCCGGCAGTGCCTACGCCTTCGCCAAGCACGCCAACCTGCTGCGGGTTCAGGCCGCGAGCACGCTCTGGGGAGCCCGCGGTGCGCGTCAACGCGCCTTCGGTTGGGCACCTCTCCAAAGAATTCGGTGCCCCTCGGCTCCTTGTCACCGGCCGTATGGCGCGGTTCTATGCGTTTGGGGGGCCGGGGTCACGCGGAGGGAATCGGCGTATGACGTCATGGTGGGGACGGACCCCCTCGAAGGTTCTGCCAGGCGCGATGGTGGCGGTGGCGATCCTGGCGGTGACGGTCGCGGTGGCCGGAGCCCCGCCGGCCGCGCACGCCCTGCCCGGCGAGCTCTGCCGGGTCGCCTTCACCATCACCACCGGTGAGGACGGCCTGCGCGACGACTCCTCGGAGTCGATCCGCCTCGGCGACCGGCCCACCGGCCCGTTCTTCCTCTTCGAGGACGCCGACGGCGACGGCACGCCCGACCCCGAGCCGCTGCGCCAGTTCCATTCGGGCGGCACCGGTGACCATGCTCATGCCACCTTCACCTGGAACGCGGTGCTGTCACCGTGCCTGCCGGTGAGCGCCCTGCGCGACGGGTTCGTGTTCGACCACCTCTCGGACGCTCCGGACATCAGCGCCGACAACTGGGACCTGACCGCCCTGCGCATCGTGGACCGTGACACGGGCACGGTGCTCGTCGACCACGCGGCGCCCCCCGGCCGGTTGCTGCACCGGTTCCGTAAGAACGCCGACCGGACCTTCAGCACCCTCGACCTGGACGGCGACGGCGACGGTCTCACCGACCGCGTCGAACTGGAGGGCATCGCCCGCCCCGGCGGCACGGTGGACAGCTGGCTGCCGGACCACAATGCCGACCCGTGCCGCGGCACCATCGCGATCGAACTCGACTGGCTCGATGACGGCACGGAGGCCGGCGACGACCGGCCGGACGCCGCGGCGATCCAGGAGGTGGTCGCCATGTTCGACAACGCGCCGCGCCCGGCGCGACCCACCTGCCCGTACGGCCACACGCCGGAGCCCGGCATCCAGTTGCTCGTGGACGTCGACGACGCGATCCCGGTCACCCCGGAGCAGCGCCGGCGGCCCCTCAACATAGAACACAACGGGCAGGTCCCCTTCCTGGGCTTCCGGGAGGCCAACTTCACGCCCGGCCGGTCCGACCTGTTCCGCTACAACCTCTGGGGCTTCCAGTACGACGACACCGACAGCAGCGGATGGTGCTGCCACGGGCGGGACTTCCTGGTCACCCTCGGCACCTGGCCCAACGCGCCGGTGCGGGCGCAGAGCGGGACCTTCGCCCATGAACTCGGCCATGCCCTCGGCCTCGGCCACGGCGGCGCGGACGAGGTCAACCACAAGCCGAACTACCTGTCGGTGATGAACTACAACTACCAGTTCATCGGATTGCCGGACATCAGCGAGTGGCGCGCGCGGATAGAGGCGATCGGCCCGGCCACCGACTGGGGCACCCGCCTTCGGGTGGCACTCGACGAGGTGAGCACGCTCGACTACTCCCGGGCCGTGCTGCCGCCGCTCGACCGCCGGCACCTCGACGAGCACACCGGGATCGGCATCGGCACCGACACCATGGCGGCGTGGTGGGACAACAGCGGCACCCTGCGGGTGGGCGACGGCTCGGCCGGACTGGACTGGAACCTCGACGACACGTTCGACGCCGCCCCGGTCGCGGTCGACATCAACGGTGAGTTCCAGAAGTGCGTCGCGGGCGCCGACCCTGACCGCACCCCTCCGAACAACGACGACCTGGAGACCGTGCCCGCCCCCGGCACCGATGACCTGTCCCGGTACGGGCTGATCTACGCCGGCCTCAACGGGCGGTGCGAGAGCCCGGCCGCGCCGGGCGACACGGCCAAGGCCGCGCACGGTTTCGACTACCCGGTGGGGTACGGCTACGACGACGCCCTGGACGGCGCCGACGACTGGGCGCGCCTCGGGTTCCGCATCGGTGTCTCGCCGGATGCCGGGCTGCCCCCGCCCGCGCCGGTCCCCGAGATGGGCACGGAGGAGATCAGGCGCCACCGGGCGCGCGTCGTCGACGCGCTGGTCGCGGCGAGCGGCCCGGCCCCCGGGGCGGCACCGCGCTGGGGGTACGCGTACATGGACCGGGCCACCACCGCCGAGGCGCCGATCGGTGCGGTGACCCCGCTCAACCCGCACTGGCAGTGGAGCACCGGCCGGCTCGATCCCGCCACCGCGGACCGGCGCGCCACCGTCGTGCACACCGGCACCGGCACCTACGAGGTACGCCTTCCCGGGGTCGCCTCGGCGGCCGGGATCGCGCACGTGACCGCGTACCGGACCGTGTACCGGGGGCGTACCTGCGGTGTCGTCGGCCACGTTCCCGACGGCCCGGACGAGCTGATCCGGGTGCGCTGCCTCAACGAGGCCGGCGCGCCGGTGGACTGGTGGTTCACCGTCTTCTTCGCCGCGCCCGGCGGCGGGACACGCCCCTACGCCACCGTCCGGTACGACGACGGCGCCGGGGGCACGGCCACGGTGGACCCGGTCCACAACGGTGGCACGGTGAACTCGGGCCACGGCGTCAACCGCGTACTACGGGAAGGAACCGGGCGATACCGGGTGATCCTGGAGGGTACGGCGTTCGCCACGGGAGCCGGGTACGTTCAGGTGACGCCGTACGGCCCCGGGGCGGCGGTGCGCTGCAACCCGTCGGGCACCACGCCCCGCGCGGACCGGGTGGAGATCACCGTGGCCTGTCACGCGATCGGCGGCGCGGCCACCGCACAGCCCGCGGACTCGCCGTGGCTGCTGTCCTACGTGGACGGCACGGGTCTGCACCGGGACGTGGGCACACCGGCCGCCTACGCCGCCGTCACCGGTGACCCGGCCGACCCGGTCGTGGACGCGGCCCGCTCATTCAGCGGCAACGGCGAGGTGCCCGCGGTCACCCGGCTCGGCGTCGGCTACTACCGCCTGACCTGGAACACCCTCGGCAAGACCGGCGACAGCGTGCAGGTCACCGCGACCGGAGCGGGCGGCGGCTACTGCCACCTCGGCACCATCGACTCGTACGCCGCACCGCCCCGGTTGTCGATCCATGTCTGGTGTCACACCACCACGGGAGCCCCTGGCGACAGCACGTTCGGCGTCGCGTACGTCCGCGCCCCCTGACCGGTCTTGTGCACAAGGCCCGTGGTCAATCGCGCCAGACGACGTACGAGATCTCCAGCGGCGCGTCGCCCACCGGCACGGCGCGGATCTGGACCGCGAGGAGATTGTCCTCCGCGGTGCGCGCGCATGCCCAGCCACCGGCTTTCATCTTGCCGACCTCCACCATGTCGTAGTCACGAGTCGCCAGCGCGTCCGCGCACGCGGCGCTGTCCGGGCGGCCCTCGACATCGACGGGGGTGATGGGGAGGGCTCCGCCGCCGGCCGTCCACAGCGCACGGTAGGGGCTGACGTACCAGAGGTCGCTGGCATTCGGCCGCACCTCGCCGATCCTCCCGGTCTCGGCGTCCAGGTAGTCCTGGTCCTTCAGGGACGCCTCGGCCTCGCGCAGAACCTCACCGGATGTCGTGGCCGACGGCGTGGGCCTGGGAGCCGACGCGGCGCCGGCAGGCTTCGGGGTACCCGGCCCCGGAGAGGAGGGGGCGGCGGCCGGCGTGACGTCGGCGGGTTCGTTGAGGTACTGCCCGACCATCGCACCGGTCACTCCCGCGCCGGTGCCGATCAGTAACACCATCACCATCGCCCGGAGCCCGACCGGCCGCCCGAGGAGCTGGATCAGCCCGAGCAGACCGGCCAGGATCGCCAGCAGGCCCGCGACGAACACCCCCTGCCGCGAACCGCTGGTGACCAGCTGCGCCACGGCCGCGATGTCGGCGACCGAGCCGAGCCCGACAAGGATGTTCGTCCGCCAGACGGCGCCACGAGCGGTGTCCGAGTCGGCGGTGTCGGTGGAATCGTTCATGCTCAGTCCCACTCGGTAGGCGATCCGTCTCGCTGCGTGCCGGCGTGGCCGTACGCCGAGTATCGCAAGCGACACCGGCGCCGTCACCCCTTCCTCCGTTTCGTTATCGCCTGGTGGAAAGCCGCCGGCAACGGATCGGCCTCAGCCGCGCGTGCTCTCGTCGCTCCGCTCGTTCAGCGGGGTCAGCGTGGCCGAGGCCGCGTCGTGGTCCATCCCGGTCGCCTCCAGCAAATCGACGGCGATGGAGCGCAGCTGCGCGATGATGACGTTCGCGGAGAAGCCCAGGGTTTTCGGCCGCTCCCGCGCGGCGACGGCGAGCAACGCCTGCCTGGCCAGCATCGGTTCGCGGCCGGCCCCCAGTTCGAGCTGGAGCAGCAGCGCCGCCTCCGAGACCTCGCGCAGCAACTCGGCCAGCGCGGCCGGTGGCGGGCCGGCCTCACCCAGCGCCGCGAGCGTGCGGCGGACCAGCACCCGCGCGTTGCGCAGCGCCAGATCCACCGGTAAGGCGGCGGTCTCGTACCTGGTCAGTCTGGCCCGGTGATGCCAGTGCAGCGGCGAGATCATGATGATCTCCTTGCTGTTCTCCAGCGCCGCCTCGAACTCCTCGACCGCCGTCTGGGTCCTGCGTCCACCCTCCAGGGCCTCGGCGGCCAGGTCCATATCGCCCTTCTCGATCGCCTCCGCCGCCTGCTCCAGCATGGTGGAGAAGGCGTCGAGCACGCCGGACAGATGCCTGCCCGCGATGGCGAGCGGGCTGGCGGGCAGCAGAGCGACCGCGGCGATGCCGATGACGCCGCCGGTGAGCGCGTCGGCCATCCGGTCCAGCCCGCCGACATCCTCGCCCGGCACCACCATGGCGACCAGCACCGCGGACGACCCGACCTGCGACACGAACAGCTCACCGCTGTTCAGCAGCCCCGCGACGCTCATCGCCAGCGCGATCACGAGCGCCATCTGCCAGGGGCCCGAGCCGATCCACGACACCAGCAGGTCGCCGATGCCCACGCCCAGACTGACGCCGACCACCAGCTCGACCACCCTGCGCAGCCGCTGACCGAGCCCCACACCCACGCAGATCATCACGGAGATGGGCGCGAAGAGGGGGTGGGTGTGACCGAGCAGATGAACGGCGACGATCCAGGCCAGCGCGGCGCCCACGGCACACTGCGCGATGGAGGGCACAATCAGGCCAAACGCCCCCAGCCGCTTCCTAACTTGATCACTGAGCCACGTTCGCACCCCTCCACGATGGTGGATCTTTATGACATTAAGATCACATTTGCCCCGAATTCTTCTGATTCGGACCATTCGGCCAAGGTCAGGGGGCCACGGCCTCGCGAAGCGGATCCGGCCGAGGGCGGGTGGACGGTCGGTGACACCCTCACCGCCGCCATCGCCTGGGGCCGCACAGTGGGACTCCAGTCAGACATCCACCGATTCAGCACCGGGACCGGATATCGGTTCGCCGTTATCCGGCGGATCACGACAGCGAGAACGGGGCCCGCTTATCAATGATGGACCGGCAAGTGTATTCATGATGAGATGCGTCGGTGACGTCCTCCGATATTACTTCGACCGCGAAATACGCAATCGAGGCATATCGCAGAGTGGCCGAGCTCGCGCAGGCCAACGCGCCCGCATTGAACAGAGCGTCCCAGGTGATGCAGACCAATACCTGGGTGGGTGGCGGAGCATCTCATTTCACCAAGGAACTCTTCTCCCACCGCGTACGGCTTCAGCGGGCGTTCCAGTCGGCGCTGGACGAGATCGCCGAGCTGATCGTGCGCCAGGGCGGGGCCGCTCCCCCGCAGCTACGGGTGATCACTCCTTTCCAGACGAGCATGAGCGCAGGTGCCGGCGGGTTCAAAGGGATAGATACCGCCCAGATGGAACTCCTTATCAGGGAGCTCGACCGGGCCGGTGACCCACTACTGGAAGCCGGATCTCAGCTGCAGAACGCCTGCTCCACGCTGTGCGTGGCCCCCGGCGCCGGCCCTGCGATCGGCTCCATCGGGGCCTGGGCCGAGACCCAGACCAGAGATCTGCGAAAACGGCTGGAGACCATCACCCGGGTGACGCCGATCGCCGAGAACGGACTTCCCGTGCAGGGGCCGTTCCTCGGCATGAACACGATCGGCGCGGGGGCGGCGGCCTATGGGCTGTTTGGCGCGTTCGACACCGAGCCGAACAAGGCGAGGGACCTGCTCTCCCACGCGAGCGGCGGTGACGCCAAAGCCCTGGAGGGGATACTGCAACTCCAGCGGCAGGGCAAGGACGCCAGCCTGGCGCAGCGGGTCAGCGCCTGGTGGAAGACGCTGAGCCCGGCCACCGCCAAGGAGCTGACCGGTGCGGCTCCAGGCCTGGTCGGCTCACTGAACGGGCTGCCCTCGGCCACCCGCGACAGACTCAACCGGACCTTCCTCGACCAGGAGGAGAAGCGGCTGACCACGATGCTGTCCGGTCTCAGGGAGAAAGCCGGGTGGGCCGTGTTCTCCGGAGAGGCGCGCACGGGGTTGGAGGTGGCCGCCGAGCGGATTTCCCTCATGCTGAAGAGGGTTCAGGAGGTCAGAGCGGCCCTCGCCAAGGGCGGCCAGAACGGTTTTCCCCCGGCGCTGCTGCTCGCCTTCGACGCGGTGAACGCGCACGGCCGCGCGGTGGTGTCGTACGGCGACCCCGACAGGGCACACAACATCACCACCTATGTGCCAGGATTCACCACCCAGGTCGAGGCCGGCGCCGCCGACTTCGACCGCGCCCTGCTCACCTGGACCGCAGCAAACAGGTTGGCCGATGGAAAACAGACGGCCTCGATCGCGTGGCTCGGCTACGACGCTCCCCAGCTCGACCTCGGGTTGGTCACCCCCGGCCATTCGGTGGCCGCGGACGGGGCCGCCGCCAAAGGCGCCCAGGAACTGGTCTCCTTCACCGACGGACTGCACGCCACCCATGACTTCGCCGTACCGGCCCGTCTGACCATGGTCGGCCACAGCTACGGCTCGCTGACCACCGGTAAAGCCGCCACGCTGCGCCCTCCTGGGACGTTCGCCGATGACCTGGTGTTCGTCGGCAGCCCCGGCGTCGGCACCTCCCAGGCCGCCGAGCTGGGTACGGGCAGGGATCACGTGTGGGTCGGGGCCAGCGACAATGACCCCGTCGCCAAGCTCGGGCGCTTCGGCGGAGATCCGGACTCCCCCGAATTCGGCGCCACCCGCTTCCGCGCCGGCGAGGGCGGCCACTCCGACTACTGGATGGATCGTTCGGATTCTCTACGTAACATCAGCCGCGTCGTCGCCGGAAAGTTCGACGAAGTCCAGAAAATATTTATACCCTTTCTCAGACCATCAGATATATCTCCATGAGCGGACACGTCACGCAAAAATAGCGCGAGGCACCCATCAGGTGAGCTGTCAAGCGACCACGTGAACTGCGAGAGGAACTCATGGCACGGCGATTACGCGTACTCGCGGCGCTCACCGCGTTGGTGATGATCGGCTGGATCAGTGGCTGCGCGAAGGAGTCGACGATGAACGATGGGCCAAATATTTCCGAGGCTCAGGCCCTCGCCCGGGTGGAGGATCTCATCCGCTCTGTTCTCACCGGGGTCACGCCGACTCCCGGTATGGACCTTGACCCCACAAGTCTCGCCGACCACCCCTGCATCCCTAATGAGGGGAACGTTCTCACTGGGGAGATCTATGTCATTAGAGTCTATTATCTAACAGGGATATCCAAAGAGCACCTTGTCCAGGAAGTTCGAAGGATTCAGTCAAACTGGGAGAAGGCCGGACATAAAATTACAAACGAATACGCATTCGATCTGGGAAAGCCTCAATTGTCCGGCAGGACCGGTGACGACTTTCGCCTCGCCGTCGATACAGTCGAACGAGACTCCACCTTACAAATTTTGCTCTCGGTGGGCTCACCGTGCTTTCCCCCCGACAAACCTTCCCCCACAGCCTCCCCCTGACCAGCCAAACCCATTTTCCCCTGCTCGCACGGCTCATCAACCAAACGCCACCGCGCCATACCAGCCAAGCCGGGCATTCGAGGGTGCCCGGGTCCACCCGGAACACCTGGACTCCGCTTGACATCCAGCCAACCTGTACGGACACTGTCCGTACGAAACCTAAGCGGCGGGGAGTGATCTCCCCGCGGTTGAACAGCGCCGCGCACTGCGGCGCCGACCGCCCGA
Source organism: Streptosporangium sp. NPDC049644 (assembly GCF_040675205.1). Classification (NCBI taxonomy): domain Bacteria; kingdom Bacillati; phylum Actinomycetota; class Actinomycetes; order Streptosporangiales; family Streptosporangiaceae; genus Streptosporangium; species Streptosporangium sp. NPDC049644. The sequence continues at coordinate 24,586 of NZ_JBFAOJ010000107.1, forward strand.
CCGGTGTCGGCGCAACGCCGACTCCCGCTGTGGAGGAGCCAGTAGTTATGACCCGTCCCGCGCCAGGCAGCACCGCCTCCCCCAGGCACGACACCAGAAGCCGACTCGAAGTCCGCATCAGCACGGAAGACAAGAACCTGATCGAACAGGCCGCCCGCGCCAGACGGGAGACCGTCACCGGGTTCGTTCTGCACGCCGCTCTCGATGCGGCCGAAGAGGTCATGCGCAATGAACGAATCACTGTGGTGCCCCCCGACTTCTTCGAGGCGATCATCGACTCACTTGATGCACCCCCGCAGCGGAACGAGGCACTGACCCGTGCCGCCCGGGAGAGCCGAGAGATTCCGAAAAGGAAGTAACGGTGTATGACCCTCAGCCGCTCAACCAGCAGCACCACATGGATTCGTTCGACTGCGGGAAGGAGGAACTGAACTTCTGGTTGAGCACGTCAGCCCTGCAGGCTGAACGGAACCGCACCGCCCGTACTTTCGTGTGGATCTCTGATGGGGAGCACGACGTCGTCGCCTACTACTCCCTCGCCGGCCATCTGCTGCAGAAAGACGAGATCCCTTCCAGGGCAGGCCGGGGCGGCCCGAGCCAGATTCCCGCCGTCATCCTGGCGCGACTGGCACTCCACAAAACATTGCAGGGCGGCGGCCTGGGGAGTCGCCTGCTCGTCCACGCTCTCGGCACGGCCCTGGAATCATCTCGGAGCGTGGCCGCTCGCCTGGTCGTCGTCGACGCCCTCGACGAGGAGGCAGCGCGCTTCTATGAGAGGTACGGATTCATCCGTGTCCCGGGGAACATGCGGCTGGTTCGGAAGATGAGCGACATCGAAGCCGACCTCAGCGGCTGAACGTCTGACCCCTTGGTCAGAGACGAGGTAGTGGCGCCCTGCGGCCGGTACCGGACGGGGAGGGCCGCCCGGTGTGGTGGCGCCGAGTCAGCCCGGGTACCGCTCGTGGTCGCCCGACGGGCAGGACGGGTTGCAGAGCACGTCGACCCAGATGTCGGCGACCGGCGCGGTGATCTGCTCGACGGCCTCGGCCGAGATCGTGTCGTCGGTAACGTCGGCCCAGATCAGGCGTACCGCGGCGGCCAGCGTGACGACGTGGGTGCCGCACCCCGCGCAGAGGCGCACCCCGTCGGGCAGGTCCAGGATGGGCAACGGACCGCTCACCGGGACCTCCACTCCGCGCAGACGAACCAGACGGTCTTGCCGTCCGCCGGCCTGCCCTCCGACGCCGGTACGACGCCCCAGCGATCGGCGTAGGCCGTGACGATCGCCAGCCCGCGACCGTGCTCCTCGTCCGGACCGGCCGGGACCGGGTTCGGCCACCCGGCGCTGTGGTCGGTGACCTCCCCCCACACGGCCCGCCCGTACTGGAACAGGGCGAGGGTGATCGGCGCCTTGCCGTGCAGGATCGCGTTGCTCACCAACTCGGACACGACCATGGTCACGTTTTCCGCCACGGCGGACATGTCCCAGGCGGCGAGGGTCTCACGCGCGAGGCCGCGCGCCTTACCAACCGCTTCGGGATCGACTGGCAGATCCCAGCATGCTTTGAGGGCGTTGCGAGGTGTCTTCATACGTGCTCCAGCGGGGGCGAGGCCGACAGAGGGAGTGCCGCACTTGGCATACGCGGCTCAGAGGCACGAGACCGGAGTCCGACCCAGCCGACGGTTGGTATCGCACAGAATCACGATCTCCTCACACAGCGTGTTCGTCTGACGCGCCCCATGATGTGGCCTGTACGACTCAAACTGCAACTCTCATTCTGAAACTCGACCGATATGTCTTTCCTTGCATCGAGTGCTCTACGATCGACATCCCTACGCCCTGGAGGTAAGCGATGACATACAGTGGCCAGAGTCCAACGGTGCGCCGACGGCGTCTGGCTTCTGAACTCCGGGGTTTGCGTGAGGCCGCCGGCCTGACCATGGAAGAGGTCGCTCAATCACTGGACATGTCACGGGCCACGATTTCGCGCCTCGAAACCGGCAAAACGGCCCGGCCGCGACCTCGTGACATCCGGGACATCCTTGACCTGTACCGGGCGGAAGACGCTCATCGGGAAGCGGTCATGGACCTCGTCCGGGGTGCCCGCGAGCGAGGATGGTGGGAGCAGTACAAAGGTGTCTTCACCGGCAGCTACGTAGGTCTCGAAGCGGAGGCATCCTCAATCGACACCTTTGAACCCCTCGTAATCCCCGGCTTGCTGCAAACCTCCGCGTATACAGCCGAACTGACCCGGGCTTCGCTGGTCCACGACCCTGCCGAGATCGACAAACACGTGGAAGCAAGGATGCGCCGACAGGAGATTCTGCGGCGCCCGAATTCACCCCGATACCGGGCGATCATCGATGAGGCGGCTCTTCTGCGACCGGTGGGCGACGCAGAAGTCATGCGCGGCCAACTTCGCAAGTTGATCGACACCCATCCACTTGAGCACGTGACCATTCAGGTCATACCAATGTCAGCTGGTCCGCATATCGGTCTATGGGGTCAGTTCGTCATCCTCGGCTTCCCCGATCCTACTGACCGGAACGTTGTCTACGTTGAAACCCCTACAGATGGTCTTTATCTCGAAGAGCCTGAACACCTCGAACGCTATAACCTGATAATGCAACGCCTCGTCGCCGATGCACTTGGAGCTGACGCGTCGATCGCGTATCTGTCCGAGCTGATCGACCGGTTGTGAGGCACCGATGAATCTGTCCGGCGCCGAATGGCGCAAGAGCACCCTTAGCCAGGGCGGCGGCAACAACTGCGTAGAAGTCGCGCTGAACCTTCCCGACATCGTCGCGATACGCGACTCGAAGGCACCCGACGAGCCAAGCATGATCTTCACTCACTCGGAGTGGTCCGCCTTCGTCAATGGCATACGAAACGGTCAGTTCGACTGAACACAACCCGCCGCACAGCTACAGCCGAGAGGAAATCATGAATCTTACCCAGTCCCATCTCACCTGGCGTAAATCCTCCCTCAGCTCGACAGAAGGACAGAACTGTGTCGAGGTCGCGGCGCTCCTCAATGGGGGGCAAGCCGTACGGGATTCCAAAGACCCCGCCGGTCCCATCCTGAAGTTCACCTTTGACGAATGGAACACCTTCATCAGCGGCATCAAGGGCGACCGGTTCGGCTGACGGGCCTCTGCTGTACGAGTACAACCACGACGAGCCGCCGAGCCAAGACTTCCAGATCGGCCGACGGCTGGTTGGGCTCAAGCGTGTGCTGATGAGTGGGCGGCTGCGTAGGGAGCGAAGTTGACCAGTTCGGGCACCGACCAGGCCAAACAGGCGATTCGCGAGCGAGTGTGGGCGCTGCTGGAGCACGAGCGGGCCGCGCCGCCCGGTGTCCACGGCCGTATCCCCTCTTTCTTCGGAGCCAAGACCGCTGCTGACCGCCTGGCCGAACTGCCCGTGTGGCGGGCCGCCCAGGTCATCAAGTCCGTACCGGATAAGGTACAGCTTCCGGTCCGAGTGCGGGCGCTTGTCGAGGGCCGGTTGGTCTACATGGCCGTGCCCAAGCTGGCCGAGGAACTGCCGTTCTACCTGCTCGATCCGGCGACGCTGACCGTACCCCCGACCGAAGCCGCGTCGAGCAAGGTGGCCGCGACCGTGGCGCGCAAGATCGGCGTAGACGACATGCGGCCGGTCGATCTGATCGTGTGCGGCAGTGTCGCGGTCAACCGGCATGGCGTCCGGCTGGGTAAGGGCGCCGGCTACTCCGACATCGAGGTAGCCCTGCTACAGGAGGCGGGGTTGATCGGACCGGAGACGACCATCGTGACGACGGTGCACTCTCTGCAGGTGGTTGACGACGAACTACCGGAAACCAAGCATGACTTCAGCGTCGATCTGATCGTGACGCCAAATGAGGTCATCGAGTGCGGACCACAGCGCCGACCGCAAGGACTCTACTGGAGCAGCTTGAGCCAAGAAAAGATCGACGCTATTCCAATTCTGGTGGCGATGAAAAGCTGCCTATAGATCTGCGGTGGACCAAACAGTGCTTCCCCTCGGCGAATGCTCATGTACGTATACCGAGCGCAGCCGAAACAGCCTGCCATGTATGTCACCGGAACTCAGGGGGCTCGCCGGGCCTCAAACTTCTTCGTCTTCCGTTCGGTCGGCGGCTGCGGTGTGTGCCACGGGGCGGTGGGGGCCGTGGCCCGGGGGTGGGGTGAGGGTGAAGGTGTAATTCTCGCCGTCGACGAGGGGTCGATGAGGCTCACGCCTGTTGCGGCCATGCGGTCGTACTCAGCGAGGATGAGGTCCTTAGTACGGTACGTGCCGTACTTGGCCTCATCCTTGCGCTTGACGATCGGGAAGGTGTCGGGGATGTAAGCGGCGTCGTCAGGGGAGATGCCGTAAAGGTGAAAGAAGAGGGCGTCCAGTTCAGCACAGGCGACGGTGCGGCGACCTTCGTCCCATCGAAAAGGCGCACTGGTGTCGCACCTCGGTCTTTCATGGACGCGTCCGCGGCGCCTTCAGAAATGCTGCAGTCCGGTCACCGCGTGCCTCCGACGTGGGCGCCGTCGTTGGCGAGCGATGCCGACCGCCACGGCGTGCCGAGCTCGTAGCCACTGGAAAAAGCCGGATTCTTAACACATCCCCAGCAAACCGGCTGTGCCTGCCAGGAGTCATAAGAAGAGCACATATCCCTCCCCTTCGGAGCCTCCTCTTGCTCAAGAACTTGCTCGTGTCGGCGGCCCTGGTCGGCAGCGCCCTGGTCGCACCGGCCGCCGTGGCCCTGCCCGCGTCGGCGGCGCCCCTCCACGCCCAGGCCCCTGCCGTTTCCGCAGGTGTTCACACCGCCTGCCAGTATCGGCAGGACGGAAAGGTCTGGCGGTGCATCACCCCGGGCGCCTTCTGCCCGAAGGCCGCGCGCGGAAAGTACGGGTACGCCAAGGTCACCAACCGCAAGTACCGGTGCCTGTACAAGAGCAGTGACCCGTACTGGCGTTGGCGGCGCGCCTGATCCTTGGAACGCCGGAGAGCGGCTGATCCCCCGCGGGGGATCAGCCG
>NZ_JBFAOJ010000108.1:0-29463 GCF_040675205.1 Streptosporangium sp. NPDC049644
TCACCGTCGCGAACCGGCCCTGGCGGAAGGTGAAGTACTCATGCAGCAGGTTCCACAGCGCGCGGGCGGTGTGCGCCTGAGCGTCCGGCACGGCCTCCTGGGCCGCCCTGAGATCAAGCCGCGCCTTGTGCGCCCGGTTGCGTTTCACCGACTCCACGCCGTGATCGCATCCATCGCTTTACGTCACCGCCGTGGAATCCGAACCCCGAGGTAGGCACCGGACGCCAGGTCGTGCACAGCCTTCACGCGCACGTGGTGGCGGATGCTCGGCAAGGAATACAGCGCTCACGTCCGCCGCCCCCTGTGGGGCGGGCGTTCGCGGTCCGGCTCCTCCTTCGCCGCAACCGCGAGCGACGCACCGCTCACGGCCCCAAGGAGTACCTCGAACAGCAGCAACGACCCGTGTGAGCCGGCCTGCTCACGGGCACGGAAGGCCAGGGCACGCTCGCGCCCTGGCGGGCACTTTCGCGCGGGCCTTCACCTCCGGCGTGAACGCCGGAGCACCGGCCCACAGCTCGGTAGAACCGAGAGACACGCCAGGCGTAGGGCCGTCCTTCGCGGGGGTGGGCGGGTGAGGAGTGGCCTCGGTGAGGCACCGGCCACTCGGGCTTGTGAGGTCCGCCGCATCCGCATGGATGCCATACCGATGAGGAGAAGGAACGAGGTGAGCACGGCCAGGCAGACCGAGCCCGGATCAGGGGTGAGGGGAGTGTCTCCAAGCTTTGAGATCAGTTGCTCGGCCTGGGGCATCGGGGCGGGGCGGAACATGGGGCGCGCTTCTCGCACTCCATGATCGGTGGTAGCGGCATGAGGTTGCGGGGTTCGCCCGCACGGTGCGCAGTGATCAGCATGCCGGGATGTTCCGGCAGCCTGGTCCGGCGAGCGGAGCATGCCTCGCATGCCCACAGGTGCCTGCCTCTCCCCGACGGGTAGCGGGTAGGTCCGATACCGGCGTCCGTCCTCGCCGTACGCGCCGCCATGTACCCCGGGCAACGCCGGCGCACCCTCGTGGGAAGCCGAACCGAGACTCCGGCGTGGAACTTGTGGGCCATTCCCTCCGATTGGAGATCTCTCGGATCTGGGCATGGCCTCCTCAAGGAGAACGACATGATGTTCGGCACGGAAACACCGCCGTGAGCGGAGCCTGGGGTGGGGCTGTTCCTCGTCGGGCCCGTATGCCGGCGACGCCGGTCAGCGGGGGGGCGTTCGGCGGAGAAATTCACGGTTGGCGACAGGAGGGTTTCGATCTCGGCGCCCTCCGGCATGAAGGAGAAAGGCCATGACAGATCACACGGACGCCCGGCACGGCACCGGCAAGGAGCGCAGTACTGCGGTCCTCGACGTCAGCGGACTGCGGTGGGCCTCGGAGCAGAACGTCGTCGCGGTCCGCCTCGGCCGCCGCCCGGGGGGCTGGAGGTGGAGGTCAACCCGGTGGCCCAGACGGCGACCGTGGTGTTCGACCCAGCCCGCACCTGTCTGGCCGAGCTGCGCACCTGGGTGATCGAATGCGGGTATCACCGCGCCGGTCAGTCGGTGCCCTCTCACATCTGCGATCCGATGACCGAGCCGGACCCCCCACCCACCGGCCACAAAGGTCACCCTCCCGCCTCCCACGGCATCACCATGCTGCCGAAACAGCACACACCCGGTCGCGGCACCCATGTGGACGGCACAGCGCGAACCGGGGCCGCCGGGCACGAAGCCCACGTGATCCCGGCCGAGCGCGTGGATCACGGTGGGACTGAGGGCGCGGCCTCCCCGCGCCATCCGCACCCTGCTGGATCTGGCCCCGCCCAAGGCGACGGTCCTGCGCGATGGCGAGCCGGTCGAGGTGCCCACCGCCGAGGTTCTTGAAGGCGACCTGTCGCTGGTGCGGCCCGGAGTCAAGATCCCGGTCGACGGGGTGGTCGAGGGCGGCGACAGCGAGGTGGATGAGTCCATGGTCACCGGTGAGAGCCTGCCGGTGCACAAGCAACCGGGTTCCACCGTCATCGGCGCCACGATCAAACGCAACGGCACCCTGCGGGTACGCGCCACCCGGGTCGGCGCCGACACCGCCCTGGCCCAGATCGTCAAATTGGTGCAGCAGGCCCAGAACTCCAAGGCCCCCGGGCAGCGGCTGGCCGACCGGGCGGCCTTCTGGCTGGTGCTGGTGGCACTGGTCGGCGGCGCGCTCACCTTCGCCGCCTGGTCCTACTGGCCGGTGCGCCGTTCGGTGTGGCGATCCTGTTCGCCATCACCGTGGTGGTCATCACCTGCCCGGACGCGCTCGGCCTGGCCACCCCCACGGCGATCATGGTCGGCACCGGGCTCGGTGCCAAGCGGGGCGTGCTGTTCAAGAACGCGATCGCGCTGGAGACCTCGGCCCGCGTCCAGATCGTGGTGATGGACAAGACCGGCACCCTGACCAAAGGAGAGCCGGAGGTCACCGACGTCATCGTCGACGGCGGGACCGGCGAGGACGAGCTGCTGCGGCTGGTGTCCGCGGTGGAGCGCGAGTCCGAGCACCCGCTGGCCCAGGCGATCGCCGCTCACGCCGACGCCCGCGGCCTGGGCATCGCCATCGGCGCCGGCACGGATGTGGCCATCGAGACCGCCGACGTGGTGCTCATGCGCTCCGACCCCCTCGACGTGCCCGCCGCGCTGCGCATCGGCCGCGCCACCCTGCGCAAGATGCGGCAGAACCTCGGCTGGGCGATCGGCTACAACACGATCGCGATGCCCATCGCCGCAGGCGTGTTAGCCCCCGCCTTCGGCCTGGTACTGCGCCCGGAGATCGCCGCCTTGTCGATGTCGGGCTCCAGTGTCATCGTCGCGGTCAACGCCCTGGCCCTCAAACAACTGCGCCTGCCGCGCACCTTCCCGGCCGCAGGTTGAGCGTCGGCGTGCTCACGCGCGGGCCCGGCGCTTACCGCCCGGGCCGGTGAGAGTGAGGCGGGTTCCCCTGTCCGGTGTGCCGGCCCCCATCGCCGCGATCACCGCGCGTATCCCCCATCAACAACATCATCAGCGGGCAGGCGGCGACGACGGCCAGCAGGATGAGGACGCGGCCGGGCATGCCAAGTGCCAACGCGCCGACCCAGGCTGCGACGAAAACGAGCGCGTACAGGCCATAGACCCGCCTGGTGTTCTTGACGATGTTCATCGGCGGGCCTCCTGCTCAGGAGGGCGGCAACGACGTGGTGCGCGGCCCGGGATCGGTGTTCGGCGCGGTGGAGGTGCGCAACGTGCTCAGGCGCCGCCGGTAGTCCTCCTCGTCGATCTCGCCGCGGGCGAACCGTTCGGCGAGCACCTGCTCAGGGGAGGGCCCGGCAGGTGGGCGCGGGTAGTCCTGGGAGCGGCCCAGGGCACGGACGACCGCGACGACAACGATGATGGTCACACCCCAGAACACGATCATGCCGACGGACATCGCGAACCAGCCCCATCCGCCCAGGTTGTGGCCATACCAGGGCATCATCGTTTTTTCACCCCCGCATCGGCGACGCGGCGGGCACGGCTCTGGTCGTGCTGCCGATCCCGATCCCTTTTTCGGTGTCACTGTCATGATCTCACCGTCCGGGTCATGCACGCAGGGGCCGAAAGTCCTGGCTGCGGCGCTGTTGGTCCCCTGTCCTCAGCGCTCTGAGTGGTCGCAGGCCAGTCCACCGGCCCGCGTGGGGCCTTACAGCAGTTCAGGGACAGCGGGAACCCGCACCGGGAACGTGATCTTCAACCAGGTCCGGAGGCCCGCTGCAGCGGGCTGCGGTGCCACCTGAAGATCTCCGCGCCTTTGGTGGCGCCTGACCTGCGGTGACGCGATGCTGCTGGTGAGGAGGTGGTCTCGGTGCCGATTCTCCCGAGTGCGCTCTTCACGCGGCGTACCATCGCCACGGCCTGCGTCACGGGGAGCCTGGTGCTGGGGCCGGCCGCCTACGGCTCCCACACCCCCGGCCCTCCCGCACTCGGTACGCCCACGTCGGCCTCGGCGTCGATGCCGTCCGGCGGCAACCCCTCCGCTACACCCATGCCCGGCATGTCCCCAGGGAACGGCCTGTCCGCCCAGCAGGACGGCTACACCCTGACCTCCCCCACCGCCACCCTCCCGGCCGGCAAGGCGGCCACCTACCGGTTCACCATCACCGGCCCCGGCGGCACACCGGTCACCGCCTTCGCCCTCAACCAGACCAGGCGGCTGCACTTCTACGTCATCCGCTCGGACCTGACCGGCTTCCAGCACCTCCACCCCACCATGACCGGCGACGGCACCTGGACCGCGCACCTGGCCCCGCTCCAGCCCGGCCACTGGCGGCTGTTCACCCAGTTCACCCCGGACACCGGGCCGGGCAAGGGCCGAGATTTCGTGCTCAGCCGCACCCTCACCGTCCCTGGCACCGCCGCGACCACCGCCTTGCCGCCGCCCTCGGCCTCCACCATGGTCGACGGCTACACCCTGACCCTGCGCGGTAACCTGAAGGCCGGCATGATGAGCCCGCTGACCGTGACGATCCGCAAGGACGGCAAGTCGGTCACCGACCTGCAGCCCTATCTGGACACCTACGCCCACCTGACCGCCTTTCACCAGGGCGATCAGGCGTTCGCCCACCTTCACCCGCAGACCAAGGCCGCCGGCGGGCACGGCGGCCCCACCCTGGACTTCATGGTGGGCCTGCCCGCATCCGGCAACTGGCGGTTGTTCCTGCAGTTCCAGACCGCCGGCACCCTGCACACCGCCGCCGTCACCCTGCACGTCCGCTGAAGGGGACGGTAAGAGATCAGGGAACACGGCCGAACAGCCCTGCGGCCGGCGGTGGGTCCGGCAGACGGAGGCCGGTGGCGCCGCCGCTGGGTGCGGCGGTTCACGGCAGCAGGACCGTGCTCATGCCCAGCGGCGCGCAGATACCCAGGATGCGCGGCATCGGCCACTTCAGCACGAACGTCATCACCAGCGCGGCCAGCGGGATCCCCAGGACGATCGGGCTGAGCGTGCCCGGCTCGGGCAGCCGGGCACGGAACGGGCCCCACACCCAGTTGAAAGTGTGGGCGAACAAGGTGTGCTCGGCGAAGTAGAGCGCGAGGTTGGCGATCACACTGACGACGGCGGCGCTGATGGCGGGCAGTGGAGACGCTGCACCAGCTGCGTCATTCGGCGCTGACGCACGCCGCCGAAGACGGCGCCAACACCCCCACGCTGCTCGCCTCGCCGGCCCGCTGCGCCCGCATCTCGCCCGAGGCGCCGGCCCGCTGGCAGGAGGGCCGGGACCCGGCCGCCCGCCGCCGAGGCCGATCCAGGGGAGACGGGCGCGCAGCGCCCGTGACCTGAGCTGATGCTGATCGACCGGCAGCCGGCCAGCGACCGGTGATCCCGGCTGGCCAAGCACCGGGAGATGAACCGCCACGTTAGGCGTGCGCGGCCAGGATCGCGTGGTGGTCGGTGCCCTCCGGCCCGCCGGGATCGGTGTGCACGGTGGCCGCCCGCAGCCGGGGCAGCTCATGGATGAGGCGATGCTCAGCCTCGACCGCCACCGCGTGCGCCTGCACCAGCGACAGCTCGTGGCCGACCACGATGTCGACCTCCGCGCGCAGCGCGTGCCCGATCCAGCGCAGCCGGATCGAGCCGACGCGCTCCACGCCCGCGACTCGGGCGACGATCTGCTCGGCCCGTTCGATCAGAGAGGGGTCGACCGCGTCCATCAGCCGGTGGTAGATCTCCCGCGCGGCGTCGCGCAGCACGAAGCAGATCGCCACCGTGATCAGCAGGCCCACGATCGGGTCGGCGAGTGGCCAGCCGAGCGCGGCGCCGCCCGCGCCAAGAAGGACGGCCAGGGAGGTGAAACCGTCGGTACGGGCGTGCAGGCCATCGGCCACCAGCGCGGCCGAGCCGATCTCGCGGCCGACCTTGATCCGGTAGCGGGCGACCCACTCGTTGCCGAGGAAACCGACCACACCCGCGGTGGCCACCCAGCCGAGCGCCTGGACGTTCTCGGGGGCGATCAGGCGCTTGACGGCCTCATACCCGGCCAGGCCCGCGGAGGTGGCGATCAGGGCCACGATGACGACCCCGGCCAGGTCCTCGGCGCGGCCGTAGCCGTAGGTGAAACGCCGGGTGGCCGCGCGGCGCCCGACCGAGAACGCGATCGCCAGCGGCACCGCGGTCAGGGCGTCGGCGAAGTTGTGCAACGTGTCGCCCAGAAGGGCGACCGAGCCGGAGAACGCCACGATCACCGTCTGGAACACAGCGGTCATCATGAGTACGGCAAAAGAGGTGGCCAGCACGCGCATGCCGCGGCTGCTGGACTCCAGCGCCGCATCGGTCTTGTCGGCGCTGTCATGACCGTGCGGGGTGAAGGCGTGCCCGGCGAGGGCCAGCAGCGCGCGGACCCTGCCGTGCCCGCTCGCCTCCCCATGCCCGTGGTCATGCCCATGGGGGTGGCCGTGGTCTGCGTGTTCGTTCGGGTCGCCGCCCGGTAGGCGGTCAGGGCGGTGCGGCTTGTGAGGGGTGTTCGGATCGCTCATGGCAGCTCCAGCTTGTGCGCGTCGGGGGACATCGAGGTGGGCCGGTTGGACGGCAGGCCGCCTATCCCTCATTATGTGCATATGAGCGCACGCATGCACCTATCAGGTGCGCACGACTCGCAAGAGCGCGACCAGGGCGAACGCCTGACAGTGGCCGCCAGCATCCTGTCCCTGCTGGCCGACCGCACCCGCCTGGCTCTGCTGCAGAAGCTCTCCGAAGGAGAAGCGGACGTGACGACGCTCACCGCGACCTGCGACCTCGCCCGCCCGGCCGTCAGCCAGCACCTGGCCCGCCTGCGGCTGGCCGACCTGGTCACCACCCGAAAAGAAGGCCGCCGCGTGATCTACACCCTGCGCCACGGGCACCTGCGACGCCTGGTCGACGAAGCGCTCAACGCCGCCGACCACCAGCTCGGCCATCTCCCGCCACACGATTGAACTCGCTGCGACCGGCTGCGCAACGCATGGCCCGCCGCACCCGCGACCGGCAACCACTGTTGCCGGCCCTGTCCCAGCACGTCAACGACAAGTGGCACCGGCTGCGCGAACTTCTGGACGAGGCTCAGAAGGTCGACCTGGGCGAAGAATTCACCGCGCTCGGTGCCCTCTGGCTGTGCACTTCCACGAAAGACCAGCGCCACGAGCGGCCCCCGGTCCATGCGATAAACCGGGTCACCGGCGAGCTGGTGAAGGTCTCCCGCGAGGAGAACCTCGCGTTCTGGCAGTGGGCCGTCATCGAAACGCTTCGGCTGGCCGGCTCGCGGGCCGAGGAGCTGACCGAGCTGAGCCACCTCAGCTTCCGCAACCACCAGCCGTGGAACGGGGTCCGCCGCCGCTGACGGTCGGCGGCCTGCCATCGGTGACGGAAGCCATCACCTCTCCTTTCACGTGTCATGTCCGGCGTCAGTGGTCGTGATCGCCGTGCGAGCCGGCGGTAGCCGCCTGAGTGGGAGGTGTCGTGGGTGCGACGATCTGGCCGGCGCGGACGGTGAAGTCGGCGGTGCGCACGGTTCCTTCGTGCTGGAAGTCCAAAAACAGCCGGTAGTCGCCGCGGCTGGGCACCTCGGCGTAGAAGGTGACCTCTGGACCCGGGGGAGTCCTGCCGTCGCCTGGTTCCCCGTCGGGGTGCACATGCAGGTAGGCCAGGTCTCCGGCGCGCAGGGCGACCAGGTGCCCGTAGGCGCCCAGGTAGGGTTGCAGGTCGGCGATGGGGTGGCCGTCCTTGCTGACCTTGAGGGTGAGCTTGCTGGACGCGCCGGGAGTCAGGGCCCCGTCCAGGATGACGGTGTAACCGTCGACCGTGGAGGTACGGCTCGTCGCGGGCAGCGCCTTGGGTTCATGGGCGCCGGGGGCCTGCAGGTCGGCGCCCAGGGTCAGTCCGCTGCCGCCCTCGGGAGCGAAGTCGGCGAACGCCCGGTACGCGCCCGCCTGCGGCAGGGTCAGCTTCACCGACCACACGCTGTCACCGGTCAGTTCGGGGTGCAGGTGCTGGAAGCTGCCCAGATCGCGGGAGACCACGATGAAGTGCAGCTTCTTGCCGTGCTCTGTCCGATAGGCGGTGACAGGCTTCCCGTCGGGGCCGATCACGTTGAAACGGAAATCCGTCGCCTCGCCCGGCTCAACCGTGGTGGCCCGGGGGATCAGGGTGTAGCCGTCCTGGGACACCTGAAGACCTCCGGGAACGGACTCCCCGGCCGCCGGACCAGGGGACGGTTCGGTGTGGGTTCCGTGATCGCCCGTCCGGTTCGGAGCCGGGGGCACGTGGATCGTGTGAGCGTTCGCCGTGGGGGCGGGAGCGGTCGCGCCCACCGCGTTGCCGACCCCCAGAGCCCCGCCGAAGATCACGGCGAGTCCGAGGGCGTAGGTGCCCAGCCTGGCCGGCGTGTTCACGACGGGGGCACCACTTCGTATCCGGCCTCCTGGACCGCGGCGGTGATCTGCGCCGCGTCGATCGGGCTCTCGCTCCGCACGGTCACCAGGCCGGTGGCCAGGTCGACGTCGACGCCGGTGACGCCGGGGACCTCGCCGACCTCCTCCTTGACGGAGGAGACGCAGTGGCCGCAGGTCATGCCCGTGACGGTGTAGGTGGTGTAGGTGGTGGTGGTCATGGCGATCGCTCCTTCTGCTTGCCGGTTTCGTCGATCAGGAACGGACGAGGCGGGCGATGGCGTCGGTGGCCTCCTTGACCTTCGCCTCGGCCTCGGCGCCGCCCTTGGCGGTCGCGTCGGCCACGCAGTGCGCCAGGTGCTCTTCCAGCAGGGACAGCGCGAAGGACTGCAGAGCCCGGTTGGCCGCCGACACCTGGGTGAGGATGTCGATGCAGTACTTGTCCTCCTCGACCATCCGCTGCAGGCCGCGGGCCTGGCCCTCGATGCGGCGCAGCCGCCGCAAATGGTCCTGCTTGTTGTGGGTGTAGCCGTGCATGTCCCCGCCCTTCGTCGTCGCCTTCCATAACACAATACCCCCGTACCGTATTCCGGAGGCTTTCGGGGACATCGGGCGGAATTCGCTGCGACGTTCCGGGGACGCGTCTGCGACGCGTCCCCGGATCCGTTACACACCGGCCGGCTGGGGCTCCTCCGGCTGTGTTCGCGCCGCCTGGTTCGGCGTGCGCATGAGCAGCAGGGTCAGTACGGCACCGGTGGCGGCCACGGCTCCGGCTCCGATGAAGGCGGCCTGGAAACCGCCGGTGAGCGCGGGCAGGTTTTCCAGCTCCGCGGCACCCCGAGAGGTGGCGATCGCGGTCATCGCGGCCAGGCCGAGCGCGGAGCCGACCTGGTAGGTGGTGTTGACGATCCCGGAGGCCAGACCGCTCTCCTCGGGGCGCACCCCGGACATGGCCGACATCATGGCCGGGATGTAGGCCAGGGACATGCCGACCGCGGCGATCAGTGAGGCGGGCAGCACATCGACGGCGAACGTCCCGCCTGGCCTGGCGAGCGACAAACCCACCAGGCCCGCGGCCAGGACGAGCAGGCCGGCGACGATCAGCGGCTTGGCGCCGAAGCGGCCCAGCAGCCTCGCGGTGACGCCGATCATGAAGATCATGATGGCGACGGTCATCGGCAGCAGCGCCGCACCACTGGGGAAGGCGCCGTAACCGAGTACCTGCTGCAGGTAGAGGTTGAGGAAGTACCACATCGGGATCCAGGCCGCGCCCAGCAGCGCCATCGCGAGGTTGGAGGTGGCCAGGCCGGGCGTCCTCCACACGCCGAGCGGCATGAGAGGGGCGCGGACCGTGCGCTGGATCACCAGGAACAGCGCCAGCAGCGCGACCGCTCCGGCAAGTTCCAGCAGCGTGGTGGCCGAGCCCCAGCCCTGTCCGGGGGCCCGGACGATGGCGTAGACCGCCAGGGCGATACCCGCGGTGACCGCGATGGCGCCCAGTACGTCGACCGAACCGCGCCTGCCCTGAACGGCGGGCAGCAGGGCGGGGACGGCCGCGAGGGTGGCCAGGCCGATCGGGACGTAGACGATGAACACCCAGGGCCAGCTGAGGTATTCGGTGATGACGCCGCCCAGGAACACCCCGGCGGTACCTCCCGCCGGTGCCGCCGCGCCGTACAGGGCCATGGCCTTGCCCAGTTCGCGGGGGTCGTGGCCGAAGAGCGTCATGAGCAGGGTCATCGAGGCGGGCGCGATGAGTGCGCCGCCGACGCCCTGGACGCCGCGGCCGAGGATCTCGACCCAGGCGTCGGCCGCCAGCGCGGCGACGACGGAGCCGGCGATCAGGATGATCCAGCCGGTGGTGAAGACCTTGCGGGCGCCGAACAGATCCGACAGCCGGCCGCCGAGCAGCAGCAGACCGCCGAAGGCGATGACGTAGGCGTTGAACACCCACTGCAGGCTGCCCTGGGAGAAGCCGAGGTCGCGCTGCATGTCGGGCAGGGCGACGCCGATGATGGAGGTGTCCATGATGACCATGAACTGCGCGGCGGCGAGCACGATGAGTGCCTGCCACCTGCGGGGGTTGACGGCGTTCATGCCGCACTCCTGATTTCTGGCATCCACACCGTGGTGGCAGGATGCGTCATGGGGGTTGGGTGTGATGTCGAAGTCGGGCCGGCCCCGAGGGTGGGCGTGCATGCCAGTGCACGCCCACCGTCTGTTCTCTCGGGCGAAGTCGCCCTAGGAGGCGCTGACCGGCGAGGCGTCGGCCAGTGCGTAGCCCGCCCGCTCCACGGCCGTGCGGATCTCCTCGTCGGAGAAGCCCGTCCCGCCGACGGTGACGGCGCCGGTGGCCAGGTCGACCTGGACGCCACTCACGCCGTCGACCTTGCCGATCTCGGCGGAGACCGAGGAGACGCAGTGCCCGCAGGTCATCCCGCCGACCTGATAGACGCTCCCGACTCCGGTCTCCATCTGCGCGGAGGTGTCGTCCGCGGGGCCGCACGCACATGCCGTGCACATAAGGTTCTCCTCTCGTATGTACCCCATCGGGGTATCTCGGTTCGCGACTTTAACATACCCCCCAGGGGTTAAGCTGCCAATGGGGAACCAGGGTGTTGACACGACTCCTGTCGCCAGGCATACGTGACCGTGTTAGCCCAGGTCGGTGAAGGCTGATACGCCCTGTTCGCTGATGGTGGGGAGTTCGCCGACCGTTCGAGGTCGACGCAGGCGGGGGTGTCGTCCAGGCGGGAGAGGCTCAGGAACTCGGCGACGGGGATGTCGACGCCGTGGTGCAGGAGGGTGCGCCGAGAGTGGGGGTGGTCAGCGCGAGAGCATTGTCGCCGTGGAGGATGTCGGCGACGGCGGCGGTGAATTCGTCGATGAAATGGGCCTGCGCGGCCGAAGCGCTGCGGCCAGGCGAGGCTGCTGGACGGCGAGACGGGTGCGGGCGGCGAAGGACTGTCCTGCGACGCGGCAACGACAGGACACCTGGGGGAGAACGGGCTCTATGGGATGGCGCTACTTCGGTGATGGATGAAGGTCGGGCGGGAAGGCGACCAGGATCGACTGTGCCGTCGCGATGACGGCGCGGGCGGCACCGCCTGCTTCCATGCGCCCGGCGCGACTCTCCTCCGCGGCGCCTTTCAGGACGTAGTGCAGGACATTGACCAGCCAGGAGATCGGCAGATCGGTGCGGAACACGCCGTCGCCTTGGCCACGGCGGATGAGCTCCTCGACACGCTGCGCGGGGGCGGCGTGCAACTCACGAACGCGCCCGGCGGGAAGGGCTTTCTGGGCGGCGTTCAACAACGCCATGGACTCGGCCATGAGGGACCAGCTGGAGCCGAGCAACCGGGCCAGGGCCTCTCGCGCGTCCCCGGTGAGATCGATGGACGACAGCTCCTCCTCACCGGCGCGCAGTGCGTCGGCCAGTGCGGCTTCGACGAGTTCCGCCCGGGTGCGGAAGTGGCCGTACAACGTCATCCGGCCCACTCCGGCGGCCTTGGCGATGTCGTCGACGCTCGCGTCCGGATCACTGCTCAGGCTCTTGCGTGCTGCGGAGACGATGCGGGCGATGCTGCGTTCGGCGTCCGCGCGCCGGCGCGGACCGGCAGAGACGGTAGGCATGCCACCACCCTAACTCGTACAGAGACATACGTGTTACTCTCACGGCTCGAAGTCGTACATAACCATACGAGTTAGCTGGAGGCTCCCGGTGACGCGACATGAGATCCACGAAGCATCTCCGCCGAACAGGTCGGCTCATCCGTCGCGATGGCGCATCCTGGCCTTCCTCGGGGTGGCCCAACTGATGTTGATCCTCGACGTCACCGTCGTGGCCATCGCGCTCCCGCACATCGAGACCGACCTGGGTCTGAGCCGCGAGGCGCTGACATGGACGGTCAGCGCGTACACGTTGACGTTCGGCGGCCTGATGCTGCTGGGCGGGCGGCTCGCCGACCTGATCGGGGCCGGGCGGGTGGTCCTCGCCGGCCTGCTGATCTTCACGGCGGCGTCGTTGGTGACCGGGTTCGCCGACTCCGCCGGCATGCTGCTGGGTGGCCGCATCGCGCAAGGACTCGGTGCGGCGCTGCTGTCTCCGTCGGCCCTGTCACTGCTGGTGACCCTGTTCGACGGTGACGAGCGAAACAAGGCGCTCGGTATCTGGTCCGCGCTCGGCGGTGGGGGAGCGGCTCTTGGCGTGCTGCTGGGAGGACTGCTCACCGCCGGGCCGGGCTGGCCATGGGTCTTCTATGTCAATGTGCCCATCGGGCTGGTGATTCTTGCCGCTCTTGCCCGGATGCTGCCGCACCACAGCGTGGCCGAGCCCAGACCTCGGCTCGATGTGCTCGGTGCGCTGCTGGTCACCGCCTCGTCCGGCGCCTTGATCTACGTGATCACCGGTGCCGGCGACCACGGGTGGCTCACCGCCACGACCGGATGGCTCCTGCTGTCGGCAGCGCTGGGCTACCTGGCGTTCGTGGCCAGGCAGAAGAGCGCCAGGTCGCCCCTGATGGACGTCGCGCTGCTGGCTCGGCGCCCGGTGGCCACCGGCACGTTCCTCATCGTGATGGCAACGGCGCTGATGATCGCGGTGTTCTTCCTCGGCACGTTCTACTTCCAGCACGCCCAAGGCTTCGGTGCCCTGCAGACCGGTCTGCTGTTCCTCCCGGTCGCGGTGGCGACGATGCTCGGGGCCGACCTCACCGGCCGGGCCATCGCCCGGGCCGGAGCGCGCCGGCTCGCCGTAGCCGGGCTGCTCACCGCCGCGATCGGCATGGCCGTGCCCGCCCTGTCTACGCACCCCGCGACCGTGGTGGTGGGCACGGCGCTCGCGGCCGCCGGGACCGGCGCACTGTTCGTCGTCGCCTCAGCGACCGCTCTGGGCCAGGTGGCCCCGCACGAATCCGGCATCGCCTCCGGCATCGTCAGCACATTCCACGAGTTCGGCGCCTCCGTCGGAGCCGCCACCATCTCCAGCGTCGCGGCGGCCAGCCTGATCGGGGACACGCTCTCGGGGTTCACCAACGGCTACGTCCTCGCCGCGGTCGCCGCAGGCATCGCGGCCCTCGTGGCCGCCGTCTTGACGCCCGGCCGAGCCGACACAGGGTGAGGAGACGCCCGCCAGGGCTCGGCCCGCCACCCCACGCGCCGGCCGCACACGCTCGGTCATCGGGCAACACCGGGACCCCGGGCCCTACAGCCCGGACGCCGGCAGCTCCGTCAGGTCTGTCAGGTCCAGGCAGCGGGGGAGTGCCTTGGTATGGGGCAGCGCGCTATGGCGCGGGGTCGGTGACGCAGGGGATGGCTGTCGCCGGGCCCGGGCGCTGCGGGCCGAGGCGGTCATGCGGGGTGTGGCCCTCATCTTCGACGGGGTGGCGACGTGCGGGATCGCAACGGTGGTGCGGAGGTGAGTTCCCCCGCACCACCGTCCGGGATGCCTGACCGGGGGACCGGCCGCGTGAGCGGGGGCCGGGCCTCGTGGGGTCAGGGGATGAGGGAGACCTCGGGGAAGTGAGTGTCGGGACCCTCGAACAGGCGGGTCGGCTTGTCCCGCAGGTGCAGGTCGAAGAAGGCCCCGACATAGGCGCGCTGGGCCGCCACCGAACGGCCGGGGTCGATCGTGCCCACGTAGTCCGCGAGCGGCACCTTGGGGAGCTTGGCCGCGATCTGCGGCAGCAGCGGCTGCAGGTCGGTGAACGAGCCGTGGGCCGCGCCCTTGAATCGCAACTCCCGCTTCCATCCGGTCGAGGCCCGCCAGAACGACTTCCAGCTCGGTTCGCTGTCACGCGTGTGGGTCTCGACCGCCAACTGCAGGAAGGGCCTGGTCGCACCGCGCGTGGCCACCGAGCCGACATAGGCGCCGTCGAGGTTGACGCCCGCGTCCACGCGGGCGTCCTCGCGAGTCAGCTGCGCGGCGACCGACCCGCCCAGCGACTGTCCCAGCGCCCCCACCCGCGAGGCGTCGGGCGCGCCGAGCATCCCCGTGGGCAGCTTGCCGCCGATCGGGCGGCCGTGTGCCAGGGCGGTGACCTGGTCCAGGACGTAGCGCATATCCGCCAGGCGCGCCGCCGCGTGCTTGGCCAGCAGCTTGGCGATGACCTTCGGCGTCAGCTTCGCGGGCAGCGGCAGGGCGCGCACCAGGCGTCGGCCGGGAAACTCCACCTGGTCGGCCTCGTAGGTGTGGTCGACGGTGACGACCAGGTAGCCGCGCGAGGCCAGGTCCTCGACCAGGGTGGTGCCCAGCGTGCGCGGCCCGCCGTCCCCCGAACCGAACAGCACCACCGGCAGCTTGCCCGCACGCGGCTCGACCGGCGCGCCCACGCGGGCATGGGTGCGCGTGGCGGCCCAGGCGACGGCGCCCTTGGCGATGCCCAGGGGCTGCGCCGAGTGCCGATCCCAGTCGGCGGCGGCCAGCGGCGCCATGTGCGGCGCGAGCGGCCCGCCGCCCGCCGCCGGGTACCACAGGCTGATCATCAGCTCCCGGTACGGCTTGGCTGCCACCAGAGGATCGGGCCGCGAGCGGTCGACCAGCCGCATGGCCACGGTCCCGACCGGATAGGGGCCGCCGGGCGCGGGCAGACTCACCCCGATCGGGCTCCCGGCGTCGGCGCGGGCCGCGGGCAGGGAGACCGCCAGCACCAGCACGGCCAGTCCCGCGATCTTGCCCGTGGCTTTCGAGACGGCGGACACCGGGCTGTTGGAAACAGCAGACGAGCCGGTGGACTTGGCACCCATAGCCAGATCCGTATTTTTCGTGACAAAGGGCATGCGAAGACTCCTCAGACGGAAAAGGATGTCCGACGAGGCTGGCAGCCCGGCACACTCGCGGGCCAGCGGCGGAGGTCGTGCGCGCGCATGCGACTTTCGGATGACGGTCATCCCCGGGGAGGAGCGGGAGCGAACCCGCAGGACACCTAGGGTGAAGTGCATGAAACCAGCAGGCCATCCGGCGGCCCACCTCGCCGCGCTGAGCCGATGGTCGACCGTGCCCGCCGACGCGCTGCTTGCCGTCGCGCTGTTCCTGGCCACTCTCGGACCCGGCCAGGTGCTGGCGGGTTCCCCGTGGCTGCTCGCGCTGCAGACGGCGCTGGTGGCGCCGCTGGCCTGGAGACGGCGCGCTCCGATGACGGTCCTGGGCGTGATCGGCCTCGCCGCCGCCGTCCAGTGGGCGCTGGGCGTGCAGCTTCCCGCCGACGCCGCCCTCCTGGTGGCCCTGTACACGGTCGCCGCGCGCCGCCCGTGGCGCCACACCCTGCTGGCGGCGCTCGTGCTGCAGGCCGGGGTGCTGCTGGCCGCCGCCCGCTGGGCACCGCCCGGCCGGTTCCCCTTCACGGCGGCCGCGCTGAGCGCGATGGCGGCCGCCGCCCTCATGACCGGCCTGTGGATGCGGGTGCGGCGGGCGTACGTGACCTCCTTGGAAAGTGACCGCGAGCAGCGGGCACGGTTGGCAGTCGCCGAGGAACGCGCGCGGATGACCCGCGACATGCACGACATCGTCACTCACAACCTGTCGGTCATGGTGGCGCTGGCCGACAGCGCCGCCTACGTCCGCCACAGCGCGCCGGACCGGGCCGCGGCGGCGATGGAGCAGATCGCCGCGACGGGGCGCCAAGCCCTGCAGGACATGCGTCGCTCCCTGGGCGCCGGCCGCGCCACCTCGGGCGAGGATCGCTTCGGGGAGATACTTCAGCCTGCGCCCGGGATCGCCGAGATCGGTCCGCTGGCCGAGCGGATGCGCGAGGCCGGGCTGGCGACGTGTGTCCGGGTGGCCGGTGACAGCGAGGCGGTTCCCGTCGCCGCCCAGCTGACGATCTACCGGCTGGTTCAGGAGGCGCTGACGAACACGCTGCGGCACGCGCCCGGGGCCCGCGCCGATGTGCGGGTCGAAGTGTCGTCGCGCCGTGCCGAGGTGGAGGTCACCGATGTTCGCGACCCGGTTGTGCTGGGCGCCCCTGGGTTCCTCGACGCCGAGACCCGGGTGTCCGGGCCCCGCTCTGGGCTCCGTGGCGACGGGCGCGGGATCGCGGGCATGCGGGAACGGGTGGCCGCCTACGGCGGGACCCTGGATGCCGGACCGGTGACGGGCGGCGGATGGCGGGTGCTGGCCGTGCTGGACCTGGGAGCGCCACGATGATCCGGCTGCTGATCGCCGACGACGAGTCGCTGCTGCGGATGGCCTTCCGCATGGTCTTCGAGGCCGAGCCGGACATGGAGGTGGCCGGGGAGGCGGATGACGGCGAGCAGGCGGCCCGGCTGGCGCGGCACCTGCGCCCGGACGTGGTGTTGATGGACGTGCGCATGCCCGGCCTGGACGGCATCGAGGCCACCCGCAGGATCGTGCGCGACAGCCCACGCTCGCGCGTGCTCATCCTGACCACCTTCGATCTGGACGAGTACGCCTTCGCCGGGCTGAAGGCCGGAGCGGCCGGGTTCCTGCCGAAGAACACCCGGCCACAGGAGCTGCTGAGCGCGATCCGCAACGTCGCGGCGGGAGAGGCGGCGCTGTCGCCACGCGTCACCCGCCGCGTGCTGGAAAGGTTCGCGCCGCAGATGACGCAGGGGCCTGCCGAGCGGGACGAACGGCTGGCGCAGCTGACCGCGCGCGAGCACGAGGTGCTGGTGCAGGTGGCGCGCGGGCTGTCCAATGCCGAGGTCGCCGCGGGGTTGCATCTGGCCGAGGCGACGGTCAAGACGCATCTGAGCCGCGTGCTGGTCAAGCTCGGACTGCGTGATCGCGCCCAGGTGGTGGTCTTCGCCTACGAGAGCGGCCTCATCCGCCCCGCCACCCCCGACCTTTGACCGTGCCATGCCGCCAAAGTCCCCATGGCCGGTTCCGCCGCCTGACCTGTGGTTCCCGAGGGAGGCGGCCCCTGCCAGTGCCGCACACCTGTAGGTGTTACCGGCGTCGCGTCGCCGGGTCTCGGTTGTCCTGCCGGCGGGCCGGCGCCTCGGGGCCACATGTCCGCGGTGGAGCTCGGCGACCTGACCGAGGCCGCCGAGCCGCTGGCGCGGGACGTGCAACCTCCCACCCACCCTGGACCGATGAGATTCCGCGGTGGACGCCGTCTCAATACCGTACGAGGCAATCAGCCGGCAGAGGAGACAGCAGTGAACGACATCGAACCGCAGGCCGCGAACGGCAAGGTGCTCTGGCACTTCACCATGTCCCTGGACGGGTTCGTGGCCGGACCGAACCACGAGATGGACTGGATGATGACCGGCATCTCGCCCTAGCCGGGCCTGATCGAGGAGTACGTCGAGACCACCGGCGCGGTCCTGGGCGGCCGGCGCGGCTGGGACCACTTTCCGGATCCCCGCATCGTCTACGGCGGCGCCTGGACCGGACCCATCTTTGTGCTCACCCACCATCCGGAGGACGCCAAGCCCGCCGACGGCGTCACATTCCTGGACTGTGACGTGGCAGAGGCGGTACGGATCGCACTGGCCGCGGCTGGCGGCAAGAACGTCGAGGTGCATTCGCCGACGATCGGTGGCCAGCTCCTCGAACGCGGGCTGCTCGACGAGATCAACCTGCACATCGCGCCCGTGCTGCTCGGCGAGGGCATCCGGCTGCTGGACCTCCCCGGCGGCCGGCCGCACTACCTTCACCGGGTCGGCGCCGGCGACCCCACGGCCGAGCTGAGTGTGCGATACCGGCCGGTCAGGCCGTGACCGCGAGCGTCACCACGGCGGACGGCGAGCGCATCCAGCAGAGGGCCGATCGCCAGCTCCCCGGCCCAGGCGCGGATGGTCCGGTCGCCCGCCGTCCTGCCCTGCCCGCGCCTGGCCGGGGCGGGCACCTGGTCCTGCTCACCGGCCACGACCACGGCCTGATCCACTTGTACAACCCCTCGACCTGCCCATCGACGTGTTCGAGACGTTCTTCGGCGGCTGCGGCATCGCCCTGCGCACGTGCTAGAACTAGCCATGGGAATCAAGGTATTGATCTCGGTGGACATGGAGGGGATCGCCGGCATCGTTCATCCGGCGGAGACCACCCCGGAGCGGCACGACTACGAGCGCGGCCGCAGATTGATGACGGCGGAGGCCAACGCAGTGGTGGAAGGCGTGATCGATGCCGAGCCGGCGGCCGAGGTGCTGGTGGCCGATGCCCACGGCTCGTACCGCAACATCCTGCCCGAAGAACTCGACCGACGTGCCCGGCTGATCCGCGGCAAACCCCGCGAACTGGGCATGCTGGCGGGCCTGCAGGCGGGCGCCCAGGTAGCGATGTTCGTGGGGTACCACGCCCGCGCGGGCGCCGCCGGCGCCGTGCTCGCCCACACCATCGCCGACGCCATCCTCGACGTCCGCATCAACGGCGCCTCACACGGCGAGATCGGAATCAACACCCTGCTGGCCGGCTCCTATGGCGTGCCCGTCGTGCTGGCCGGCGGAGATGCCGCGGCCTGCGAGGAGTTCAGCGCGCTGGTGCCCCGCGGCGTCACCGTGCCGGTCAAACGAGGGCTCGGCCAGCACGCGGCCGACACCCTGCACCCGCAGGAGGCACACGACCGCCTGCGGTGGGGCGCAGGCCAGGCGATACGACTGCGCGCCGACCATCGGCCCATGTCGGCTCCAGGCCCGCTCGATATCGAGGTCGACCTGCACCAGCCGCGCTCGGCAGACCTCGCCGTCCTCATTCCCGGCGTCACCAGAACCGGCCGCACGGTGGCGTTCAACGCCGAGAACATGGCGGCCGCCTACAGCATGCTCCAGCTCCTGGCCGTGCTGACCCATCTCAGCCCCTGAGCGGTCACATCAGGCCCACGTCCGCAGCCACCGGGGTCACGTCCAGCGAAGTGGTGTACGAGACGAGGCGGCCTGCCGGCCCCGCTGTTGATGTACACGATCGCATCGGAGCCGTCGTAGACCCCGGCCACGTGGGTGTACTCGTTCAGCGCGATCGTGCGCGAACAGTTGCCACTGCCACATCTCGTTGGTCGCGGTCGGCACCCGCACCGCCGTGAACCGGCCATCCTTCAGGTTCCGTACGGACAGTTCCCGCGCCGGTTCGTAGAACGGTCGCCCTTCCATGTCCTCGGTGCCCAGCGCGTCCTTGGCAGACTCCGGCCGGGTGGCGTGGCGGCTGCGTACTTCGAGCACCGGCTTGAGCTTGCCGTCCACCAGCAGGAAGCGGTCGCACAGCAGCGTGTCGCGTACCAGCGGCACCTGCTCGCCGCCGCTGAGCACATGGTCCTTCCTGGCCGTGTCGGCCGAGCAACCGCCGCCGGTCGGCTTGACGCCGATCGACTGCCGCAGGACCATCACGTACGTGCCGTCCGAGATCACCTGGAATGGGACAGCCGCCGTGAGCCGCGCGGTCGTGGACAGGTCTGACGATCGGTCGACACCCGCTTGTAGACCAGGTCGGCCATGCCGCTCCCCGCTGTGGTGGTCGCATTCGACCCTGGCTGTCAGGCAAACCCCGTCATCAGCCCTCATCGGATCTGATCGGATCCGCGCCGCCGTAGGGCTCCGGAAAATCGGGGTTCATTGGACGCCCGTCGCGCCTGTCGTCATTCGTTCGTTTGACGACAGGCGGCCGGTGCGGCGAAGTGGCGGCCTCTCAGGCTGATCGCAGGCAGAAGGGGTGTCCGGCCGGGCTGGCGTAGACCCGGCTGCCGGTCCGGGTTTCCGGATGGACGTCGTCGGTGGGCCGCAGCCGGCTGGCGCCGGCTTCGGTCGCCGTGCGGTCGGCGGTGGCGAGGTCGCCGACGGTGAAGTCGAGGTGCATCTGCTGGGAGGTGCCGTCCGGCCAGTTCGGGGCGACGTGTCCCGGGGCCGACTGGATGACGACCACCGGGAGGCCGGGGGCCTGGATGAAGTGGTGGTTCGGCGTGCGGGTGATCGAGCCGCCGAGCAGCCGGTGCCAGAAGGTGCTCTCCGCCTCCGGTTCGGCGGCGTCGATGATCACGGAACTCAGGGTGATGGTCATGGTGGTGTCCTGTTTTTCGTGTCGGCTGGTGGTCAGACGGTCGGGATGATGCCGCCGTCGACGCGGAACTGCGCTCCGGTGAGCCACTTCGCGCGTCCGGAGGCGAGGAACGCGATCATCTCGGCGACGTCCTCGGGGTCTCCTGGGCGGCCCATCGGGACCTTCAGGTGATCCACGATCTGCTGCTTGACCTCGTCTGGGCTGACGCCCTGCTGGTCGGCCATGTGCCGGAGATGGGCGGTGGCGCCGTCGGTGACGACGAAGCCCGGAAGGACGCACACCACGCGCACCCCGTGCCCGCCCACCTCGGTCGCCAGTTCGCGGCTGTAGGTGTTGAGTGCCGCTTTGGCGGCGGCGTAGGACGCCTCCGCGCGCTGCGGGAGACGGCTCGCGATCGAGGAGACGTGCACGACGACACCGGAGCCCCGTTCGACCATTCCCGGCACCAGGGCCCGATCCAGGCGTACGGCGCTGAGAAGGTTCATCTCCAGGTCCGCCCGCCAGGACTAGTCCGACCGGCTCAGGGGGGGTGCCGGGGCGCTCGCCGCGCCCGCGTTGTTCACGAGCACGTCCACTCCGCCCACGCGGTCGATGACCTGTCGGCCGAGCTCCGCCACGCCTTCCTCCGTCCGGAGGTCCGCCGGAATGAACGTGGCGCTGGTGCCCTCGCTCGGCCTGCTCCGGGAGGCTGTCAGCACGGTCGCGCCCG
The DNA here is from genome assembly GCF_040675205.1 of Streptosporangium sp. NPDC049644. Taxonomy (NCBI): domain Bacteria; kingdom Bacillati; phylum Actinomycetota; class Actinomycetes; order Streptosporangiales; family Streptosporangiaceae; genus Streptosporangium; species Streptosporangium sp. NPDC049644. Next base: position 21,039 of record NZ_JBFAOJ010000108.1, read on the forward strand.
CGGCGGCGAATCGGCGGACGGTCACCTCGCCCAGGCCGCGGCTGCCGCCGGTGACCAGCACGCGAAGGCCGTCCAGTCCCTCTTCTGTGATCGTCATGAGGTCTCCTCGGTAAGATGAACCTGACTCCGGAAACGATACACAAACGGAACCGGACTCATCTTATGGAGGTTCTGTTGTCGTCATCACGCCCGCTGCGTGCCGACGCGCGCCGCAATCGTGAGGCGCTCCTTTCCGCGGCGCGGGAGGCGTTCCTCGGCGGCGACACCGACGCGCACGTCGAGGACATCGCTCGCAGCGCCGGCGTCGCCGTCGGAACGCTCTACCGCCACTTCGAGACACGCGAGGCCCTCATCGAGGAGGTCTACCGCAAGGAGGTCGACGACCTGTGCGCCGCACCTTCAGCGCTCCTCAACCGGCACGCCCCGGACGAGGCCCTGCGGCGCTTCCTGCTGCTGCTCGTGGATCACGCGGCCGTGGGCAAAGGGATGTCCGTCGCCCTGGAGGGCATCATGGCGACCAACTCACCGGTCTTCGAGACCGCTCGTACCCGGATGGCGAACGCCCTCACCCAGTTGCTCGACGCGGGCGCCGAGGCCGGCACCGTCCGCGGCGGCGTCACCGGCTCCACCCTGCTGCGCGCCCTGGGCGGCATCTGCGGAATGCGCGCGACGGAAGGCTGGCTGGGCGAGGCCCAACAGATCACTGCCCTCCTCTTCGACGGCCTGCGCTACGGCGCCCCACGGGCGACCTGGAGCCGGGTGCCGTGACGGCCCAGTACGTGCAGACACCGCAAGGTACCGCTGCAGCTCATCATGGCCAAGGCCCGCCACAAGGATCCGCGCACCGCGATGCGCTACACCCGGCCCGGCGGCGAAGCCGTCGTCGAGATCACGGACATCCTCGCCCCGCCTCGGCGTCATAGCTGAGCCGGCCCACCGTATCCACAGGTCAGAGGACACGTCGAGGAGTCGCCGACGTTCTGGGACGGCTACCTCGAAGACGGTTCGGTGTTCGCGCCGTACGTGTCCGGGCTGGTCCGCAACCACTACGACGACGATGGGGGAGCCGTTGGCGCACGCCTTCCTCACCGTGGCCGGGCGGATCACCGGCCGGTTCCTCGACGAAGCGGGCAGGCGGGGACCGGAGGCAGGAGCGCGCCAGTCGGCCAGGAGGGCCGGTCCGGTGGTGCGGCCGGCCAGCAGGCGGGGCAGTAGCCGGGCGGTGGGGGTGGCCCAGTGCACGTATTCGATGGCGTCGCCCTTGGAGACGACGCGGGCGCGCCGGAATTCCAGGTCGAGGTCTTCGGCATTGAGGGTGAGGATTTCCTCGGCGCGTGGCCGTGTCGGTGCATGAAGGCTTTCGGGGAATGCGAATGCAGTAATTAGCGGTAGAGGGTGATCTTGATGCCGGTTCGGTGACGGCGGAGGTTTCCGCTGATCGCAGGCCCTGCGTGCCCGGCCGCAGATGCAAGCTGAGCCGTTGCGGTAGCACAAGGCCATTGGCTTCGATATCCTGCACAGCCTTGCCGCTTTCGGTGATATGCAGCAAAGAGGGCATCTCTATGACGACGGAACCACCAACCGCGCCGCGGCCCTACAGCACTAAGCTCTGGTTGGGGAGGCCCTGGTGGCAGGGAGTTGCCGCTATTTTAGCTGTCATCGGAATACTGGTTTCGGTTCTCATCGCATGCGTACCCGAGGACGACCGCACACAACAGGGGCCAAAAATAAACTCCGGTACTTGCAATGAGGTCAGCGTGGGAGGCGACAACAATTCATTTCTGTGCGTTCCCGCCTCCTCCACAGAGGACCAAGGTGGTAAGCCGCCTAGGATAACGGCCACTGTCTTCGACAGCATGTGTGGCAGTGACTGGGTCTCCCCTCTCCGGGCGACCGAGATAGCCCGTCTGATGGGTGCCGACCCTGACCTCGATAAGACAGCCGGCTGGAACTCCTCGAAGCTCTCCGGTGGCGGCATGCCAAAAAGTCCTGGGCATGCGGTTCTGATGGTTGAGGGGCACTCTGACCGGCAGATCTTTCTCACTGACATCAAGGTGAGGGTCGAAGAGCGCAAGCCGGTGACGGCGTCGGGTACCGTGCTCAGCGTCCCGTGCGGCGGTGACGGTGCGTATCGATGGCTGCAGGTTGACTTGGACAAGGACCCCCCCACGGCCATCGCGCGTCACAGAGATCCCGGGATAATCGCAGATGAGCTGCAGGATTGGGCGACAAAGCCCATCCGATTCCCGTACGCCGTATCCCGAGACGACGCTGAAATGTTCCTCATCTCAACCTATACGGATGACTGCGTGTGCGGGTGGGAGATCGAGTTGAGCTGGATGAGCGGTGGGCGCACTGGAGTGGAAACTATCAGGAATGGCCAGCAGCTTTTTTGGACATCAGCTGTCGGCCAAAAGCGGGAGTGCGTCGTTGACCATGCACTGTTTTTATGCGATCTAAGCGTTTTTTGATCGCACCATGGTTGCTCGTGGCGACACACCAAGCCTTCTCCTAAAGGCACGGAACTCCTGCGGAGGTCCCGGTAGCAATGAAGAAGATCCAACGAAGTAGCCTCTGACCTGTGGTGATCCTGGGCCTGGTGCCCGTATGACGACAACGCCACCGGGGGCACGCCCGGCCGTCCCACGACCCGGGCCACGGCCGCCGGAGTTATCTTGGGTGACTTCAGGTAGTAAGTCATGCCGCATGTCGAGGCATCGGCGTACCTGGCGGGACTGCGGGGCAGACCGAGCCGACATGGCCCGTGCCCGCCGCGATCTCCTCGATCACAACGAGGCCTTCGCCGTCTACAACATTTGATCAACCTGTAGAAACGGGACATGGCGAATCAACGCCGGGGCCCTGGCTGACCAGCTAGTTCGCTTGACAACCCCAGATAACGATCGAGGAGCCCGCTGCCACTCGCCGCCCTTTGGACCGTGACCCGCGTGACCGGTTGTACGGCGACGGGGTGCCGTGCGGTGTGGGTGTTCAGGAGGGCGCCGAGCGTGGGCGCAGGTCCACGACGTCCAGACCAGGCGGGCCCATAGCGCCGGTTCCGGAGATGACGATCTCGAAGTAGCCCTTCGCTTCGAGGTCGCCTGGGCCGCTGCTGCCATCTCCGTTGTTCTGGGTGAAGAACGTGCTGCTGCCGACCGGCTTCCGGGGAAAGTAGGTGAGGAGAACACCCTAGTCGTGAGAGGGGCCGTTCCACCATTCGTAGGCGGTTTCGGTGTGCGAGAAGGTACTCAGTAAGAAGGCTATGGGGGATTCTTCGCTGTAGTTGTCCTGCCCTTGGAACCAGCAGTGCGATCGCGGATCGATCTCTTTCGCATCCGACGTGTAGGACTCGCACCTGACGTCGATGTAGACGATCTGGCGTTCGTGCGAACGGACGAAGGCTTCGAAGGCGGCCGCACCGGTCTGCGTGGTCGCGTCGGCTCTCAGCCTTGGGATATCAGTGACGGTGTACCGACAGCCGCGGGAAGCAGGACCACCGCGAGCGCCACGAGGGCACGGCCTGTGCGCCAGCGTCTGGCGAGCCTGCCGGCGTCCTTGAGATCGTCGGCGAAGACGATCGCGGCGGGATCCCGGGCGCTTGCGAGATCGCCCTGGTTCTCCCGGGGCGCCACCAGGCGCCAGCCCCTACGGTGGGCGGCCTCGAACTTGTCCTCGATGTCGCCCACGTGGGTCAGCCGGCCGTTCTCGTCGATCGCCCCGGTGACCGCGGTTCGCGGCCGGGGTCCGCGAAGGAATCCGCGCACCGCGGCCACGGATGGGCGGCGAGAGGCGGGTCTGCGCAGGAGTTCACGCAGGGCAAGCGCGAAGGCCGCGCCGAGCGAGGGCCCCTCCGCCGACGGCACCGGAGCGCCGTTGACGACGATCCGCCACAGCACGCACCGTCCGCCCCGACGTCCCGGCGAGGCGTTCCAAGCGACGGCGAGTGCGTCTTCGAAAGCGCCGTCGGCGTGGACGCCCGCCATCGTCCGGGGATCAGGGAAGAGACCGGCGGGCCCGCCCGGGTACTCCCACACTTCCAGGCTCCCGGCGGCGCCCTTCTCGGCGCCGTTATCTCCGGGCGTACCGAACACGACCGACATGCGGACGACGTATCGCGACTGCGTGTCTTCTCTGGCCCCGAGATGATCGACTTGGCCGGGCTCGTCCGCGCCTTCGCCGACCTGCTCCGGCCGCGCGAGGGCAACGCCGACCGTCTCGACACGTGGATCACCACTGCCCGCGCCGCCGACCTACCTCACCTGCACGCCTTCACCCGCGGCCTTGACCAGGACCGCGACACCGTCCGTGCGGCCGTCACCTTGCCTCACCACAACGGCGGCACCGAAGGCGTGAACACCAAAACCAAGCGCATCATGCGCCAGATGCGCGGCCGCGCCGGATTCGCGCTGCTCCGTCACCGGATCCTCTTGGGCTGACGTTCCGTCACCACCGAAAGAGAGACAGAGTCGGAAGAAGACAGAGCAGTTAACTGGACACACCCGAAAAACGGGAATCAGTTGCCCGCGGGCTGTTCGATCACTGAGTTGAGCGGGGTCTGCGGCCTGGTGGAGTAGTCCACGTCGTCTTCGTCGATGACCTGGTCGGCGGGTGGGGCCGTGACCGTGACCGTGGACCTCCAGTCGATGTAGCGGGTGTCGCTCGCGTAGTCGTCGACCAGGTCGGCGAACGCGTCGCTGGTCACCAGGCGGGTCACCAGCCCTTTGCCGTCCACCCAGAGCCGCCAGGTGATTTTCACCCGTTCCTTTGCGCTGATCGGCCCGAAGGAGGTCGTCTCGCGGAAGGAGCGGGAGGCCTTGCGAAGCTCGGCCTGGGTGATCGTCCCCCTGTACTGGGTGCCGCCCTGGTCGGGCAGGCGGTGGGTCGAGGTGCGCAGCAGGAGCGCCAAGGTGGCCGGTTCGAACACGTTGAGGACCTGGTCGCCGAAGACGGTGCCCCATTTCTGCAGGGGCCTGTCGATGCTGGCGCGCACCCACGACTTGCCTGCAGGAAGGTAGGCGCGGGCCGGGGTGACGTCGCAGTGGTAGTGCTTCCCATCGACGTTGATCATGTGCTGCACGTAGACGGGGTTGTCCTCATCGAGGGGCCGGCTGGAGGTGGCGCGCCGTACGACGTCCGCGGCGATGATGCCGGAGGGGCTGAACTGCAGCGTGCCCCTGCGGCGCACGGTCGTTCCGTCTTTCTTCCAGGCGAGACGGACGGTCTCGATGAACCGCACACCGCGTCCGGTGCGGAACTGCTGTCTGAGCGCGTTCACCGGATCGACCGCGGCGGAAGAGACGGTGGCCGCCTGGGCGGGTGCGGTCGTCGGGTAGGCGGGCAGGGCCAGGACGGCGGTCGCGATGCCTGCGAGCCCGGCGACGAAGCGCTTCACGTGAATGCTCCCGAGAATGCCCTCACCCCGTGTGAGAGGAATGAGGGCATTCTCGCAGAGCAAGATCGCGAAGGGGGGTGGCGTTCGGGGAGATATGTCACATTGATTGTGGATGTTTCGTGCAGTCAAGCCAGTGCCGACCTACAAGAACACCTCCCATCTCCACACCCCGGGGGCATGACCCAGAGGTGTTGGACGCTCGCGTTGAGAGGCTGCCGAGCCGGTCACCACCGGCCGCCAATCCATCAACCCCGACGACTTCGACCTCGAACGCGTCCGGAACGTTTACGTCTTCAAGCCTGACCGGCTTGACGTGCCGGCCCACACGGGCCTTTTCGGTTGCCAGGCGAAATCAGTCGGCGGGCTTGCCGAACCAGCGTGAGAGGTGGTCGTCCAGGTTCTGCTGATCGTCGCCGATCCAGGCGACGTGGCCGTCGGGGCGTAGCAGGACGCTCGGAACATCCAGTACCGCAGTGGGATCCGCGAGGTAATCGACCCGGTCTGACCAGCCGCCGACGGTCAGGCGTTCGGTGCGGTCCAGCAGTAGGCCGCGACCGCGATGCAGCAGACCGTAGAGACGGCCCTGTTTCACGTCGATGTCGCGCAGGCGGCGGCCGAGCAGGTCGGGGCCTTCGCCGAAGTCGTAGCGGATGCCGATCGCGGTGATCTTCTCGATCAGATGGCGGTTCACCTCGTCGAAGTCCATCAGTTCGGTGAGCAGCCTGCGCACGGCCCGCGGGCCCGGTTCGGTGGACAGCAGTTCCATCTGGGCGCGGGTGTTGTCCAGCACGTCCTCGGCGACCGGATGACGTTCGGCCTGGTAGGTGTCCAGCAGTGTTTCCGGCGCCCAGCCGCGGATCTGCGCGGCCAGTTTCCAGCCGAGGTTGAACGCGTCCTGAACGCCCAGGTTCAGGCCCTGCCCGCCAATGGGTGGATGGATGTGTGCCGCATCGCCGGCCAGCAGCACCCGCCCGACCCGATAACGTTCGGCTAGCCGGGTGGCATCCCCGAAGCGGGACATCCAGCGCGGGGAGTGCACGCCGAAATCGGTTCCGGCGATGGTGCGCAGCTGTTGTTTGAAATCCTCGAGGGTGGGCGGTTCCGCGCGGTCGCTGACTCCCGCGGCGGGGACTACGACGCTGTAGACCTCTTTGCCGAAGGGCCGGAGCCAGAATGGCTGATGGGTCTCGCGGATTTCGGTCACCTTGGCGGCGATCTCCTCCTGCGGCACGCCCACTTCCATCTCGCCCATCAGCGTCTCGGTCCGTGAGGGCTCGCCGGGGAAGCCGACACCGAGCAGTTTACGCACCGTACTGCGCCCGCCGTCACAACCGATGAGATAGCGCGAACGCAGCTGTTTCCCGTCGGCCAGCTCGACGGTCACACCCTCGTCGTCCTGTTCGAAACCGGCGACCGCACAACCGCGCTGGACCTGTGCACCCAGTTCGACCGCATGTTCTTCGAGCAGATGTTCGATTACTGGCTGCGGGATACCCAGTAGATAGGTGTACGCGGAATCCAGGGCCTTGGGTGCGGGTTTGGGGATGGCGGCGAAGAAACCGCCGGCCGGACGCTGTCTTCCGTGCTGGAGAATGCGATCCAGCAGTCCGCGCATCGCCATCAGCTCAAGACTGCGAATATGCAGACCGACTATGCGGACGAACGACTTGGGCTCGGTTTCCTTCTCCAGAACGAGTACCCGCACATCATGCAGCCGTAGTTCGGCGGCCAGCATCGCACCGGTCGGCCCGCACCCGGCAATGATCACATCGAAGATGAGGGGCGCGCGATCGGCGCCGGTGGCCGACGACCAGAGAACTGCGGGGACGTCGCCCACCGTGGAGCCGCGCTCGGCCGTGTCGTTCGACGGTGGCTCGGCGGTGACCTGCTGAGAGTACATAGGTGTTGCCTTTCGGGAGCCTGGTTGGCGAGGCGCTCCCGGCGACACCTACGTCAATCGCCGGCCGTGACGGGAAGGGGGAGCACCCACATCGATACAGCGTTCATGGGTCTCACCTCCTCGGGCGGTGTCACGGTCAACGGCAAGCTACAAGCCCGACCATCATCCCGTCCAACCCTTTTCCGGCCATGTGATCACGACTCCAAACGGGCCCGTGCGGTTGCAGGCGAATCCGGCGTGGCGGCCCGGCTGGTCCCGGTTACGGTCGACGATCTGATCTTGGCCGCCCCTGGATGATCAAGGCTGGACACCACGCGGCCGATGCCGTTCAGGCGGCAACGACCCCGACGAGCAGGAAAAACTGATCGAACTCAACGCCCTGGACCTGATGGACGTGGTGCGCACCTTGGTGGCCGAGGGCTGGCCCATCACCGCCAAAGAGGTTGGCGCACTGTCGCCCAGTCGGCTCGATCCGGCACCAGGTGCCGACTCTCGCCGACTACTGGCCCGGCGGACACTGTAAGACGCACAGATGCCGTTCGCCCCCACCGGCGGCCGGTCGAGCACTGCCACAGGATCGCTGCTGCGGGAGTGAGCCGGGTCAACCCGTTCATCGCCCGGTCGGCCGAGCAGCCGTACGCCGTCGTGCACCCGCACCATGGACGGCCCGGCCATCACCCTGGTCGCGCCGGAGGTGACTTCCGAGTGCCGGAAGCCGGTCTACCACCTGCTGGAGGCCGACAGGTTCACCTGCTGGCTGCTGAACGCCGAGCACGTCAAGAACATCCCCAGCCGCCTGAGGGCCGGCAGGCTGGACGCGGTGTGGCCGGCCAAGGTCGTCGAGCGCCCTAGGCATCGACCCCGCAGGCAGTGAGCGGAACGTGGAAACCCCGATGGAGTCCATATGACCTCGGTCATTCGGTAGGCCGGCCGCAAGGAAGGCCCAAATCCCCAGAGACAGCAGCTGATGCCGCGACCTCAACGTTCGCGGTGAACGGGCCTGAGGGCGAATCTGACCTGTGCCGCCGGCCGGCTCCGCTATTTCCGGCGGAAGGTGACGATCGACTCGGAATCGCCGTTGGCCACGTTGACCATCAGCCACAGCTGGGAAGTGCCGGGGATCCGCTCGATCA
>NZ_JBFAOJ010000109.1:0-29326 GCF_040675205.1 Streptosporangium sp. NPDC049644
AGGAACTCCACAGCGCAGGGAAAAGCATCCGGCGGATCGCACTGATCCTCAACGAAGAAGGGCGTCCAACTAAACGTGGCGTTCAGTGGCACCCGTCGACCGTCTCCCGCGCTCTCGCGCGGGCAATCGACTAGGAGACCCACGGCCCGGGTAGGGTGGCGCTCTTTTCTCGTCATCGCGCGGTGAGCTCGATCCCGGGCGGGGACGCCCGTGGAAGACGGTTAGGGGTGTTGCCCCAAATGGGCCCTAACTAGCATTGCCGACAGGTCGCAGTGACTGATTTGTCGCCGATGGGCTAGTTCTTTTTGCCGCGAAATCAGTGCTTATCAGGTCAGACATCCCAGAGAGACAGGATTCTCCAAGATGGCGAAACATTTCCTCTTCATGGTTCATCCCGACCACGGTCACGTGATCCCCAACCTGGCCGTGGTGACGGAACTGGTCCGCAGAGGAAACCGCGTCTCCTATCTGACCGGAGACATGATGGTGGGCATCGTGGAGGAGGCCGGCGCCACCGCGCTGCGCTACGACTCGAAGTACCGGGACTCGGACTTCCTGAACCTGGCGCGCGACCCGCTCTACCTGCTCTCGGTCCTGCTCGACGAGAGCGCGGACATGCTGGCGGCCCTGGAGTCCTATCCGGCCGACGACCTCCCCGACATGATCGTCTACGACACCTCCATTCTCTACGCGGGGCGCATCCTGGCCAGGAAGTGGAACCGGCCCGCGACCCAGCTGATCCCGATGTTCGCGTCGAACGCGAACTTCTCGTACCTGAACGCGATCTACAACTCCGACGGGGCAGAGCAGTCCATGCCGAACTGGGTGGACGACATGTTCGCCCGGATCAGCGCCCTGTCCGGCGCGCACGGGGTGGACGTCCCGCCCGCGGAGCTGTGGTGGGAGATCCAGGACTTCAGCATCGTCAACATGCCGCGGTCCTTCCAGTACGTCGGTGACAGCTTCGACGAGCGGTTCGCGTTCGTGGGGCCGTGCCTGGGCGAGCGGAACTTCCTGGGCGAGTGGCGGCCGCCGGCCGGCGGGCTTCCGGTCGCGCTCGTCTCGTTCGGCGCGGTCTTCAACGAGTACCCGGACTTCTTCCAGATGTGCGTACGGACCTTCACCGGCGTTCCGTGGCACGTGGTGATCACGGTCGCGGACGGGATGGACCCCGCGGACCTGGGCCCGCTGCCCCCCAACATCGAGGCGCATCGGTGGATGCCGCACCACAAGGTGCTCCAGCACGCCTCGGTGGCCGTCACCCACGGGGGCATGGGCACCGTGATGGAGGCGCTGCACTCCGGCTGCCCGATGGTGGTCGTCCCGACCTCGTCCATCGACGCGGTGGCCGCCCGGCGGATCGAGGAGCTGAACCTAGGCCGGTCCATCCCGCCGGAGGAGGTCACCGGGGAACTGCTGCTCCAGGCGGTGCTGGAGGTGGCGGGCAGCGAGGTCGTCCAGCGGTGCACGGGGGAGATGCAGAAGGATCTGCATGCCTCGGGCGGCACCCTCCGGGCCGCCGACGAGCTTGAGAAGTACCTGATGCGGATCCAGTGATGGGCGGACCACTCGAGTTTCGGATCATGGGACCGCTCGGGGTGTTCAGGAAGGGCGAGGAGCTTCGGATCGGCGGCCCCCGGGAGCGCGCGATCCTGGCCAGCCTGGTGCTGAACGCCAACCGCGTCGTCGGGGTGGACCGGCTGATCGAGGCGGTGTGGGGCGGGCACGCCCCGCGGAGCGCCCGCGGGCAGATCGCCATCTGCGTGTCGCGGCTGCGCAGGGCGCTGGGGGACCGGGCGGACGACGTCATGACGTCGAGCCCCGGCTACCTGCTCAGGGCGGCCCCCGAGCAGATCGACAGGCTCCGCTTCGACGACCTCGTGGCGCGGGCGCGTCGGCAGGCCGCCGGGGGAGATCGGGAGGGCGCGATCACCGTCCTGCGGGACGCGCTCGCCCTGTGGCGGGGGACCCCGTTCGAGGACATCCACAGCATGCGCTACGACGCGGCCCGGCTGCGGGAGTCACGGCTGGAGGCGATCGAGGCCTGCCTGGAGCTGGAGCTGGAGCTCGGCAACCATCTCAAGGCGATCGCGGAACTGGTTCCGGTGGTGGAGGAGCACCCGCTCAGGGAGCGCGCCCGGGCGCAGCTGATGCTGGCCCAGTACCGCTCGGGGCGCCGCGCCGAGTCACTGCGGACCTACCAGGAGGGCCGGCGGCATCTGGTGGAACAGGTCGGGCTCGAACCCGGCCCGGAGCTGAGACGGCTGCACGACCAGATCCTGCGGGACGAGTCCGCGCTGATGGAGGTGCCGGAGGTACGGCGGGCCGAGGAGTTCGTCCTCCCCTCCCAGCTGCCCCCGCAGACCCTGCCGTTCACCGGGCGCACCGCGGAACTCGCCGTCCTGGACGACGCGCTCCGCTTCTCCCCGGAGACGACCGGGCCGGGAACGGTGGTCGTGACGGGTCTGGGCGGCTTCGGAAAGACCGCGCTGGCCCTGCGGTGGGCGTACCGCAGGATCGCCCAGTTCCCCGACGGGCAGCTCTTCGCCGACCTGCAGGGGGACGAGGGCGCGGCGGCCCTGGCCCCCGGTGTCGTCGCCGGCCGTTTCCTGCGGGCGCTCGGCGTGGCCGGCCACGCCATTCCGGAGGATCTCAGCGAGAAGCTGGCCCTGTACCGCAGCAGGACGGCGCGCCGGCGGCTGCTCGTCGTGCTGGACAACGCCCGCGACAGCGCCCAGGTCATCCCCCTGCTGCCGGGCGGCGCGCACTGCCGGGTGATCGTCACGAGCCGGGATCCACTCGACGAGCTCGTGGCCCGCCAGGGCGCGCACCGGGAGTTCGTCCGGCCGCTGGGGTTCGAGGAGTCCAGGGCGCTGGCGGTGATGCTGGTCGGCACCGCCAGGATGGAGGCCGAGCCGCAGGCGATGACCAGGCTCGCGGCCAGCTCCTCGGGATGCCCGCTGACCCTGCGGATGGCGGCGGCGCGGCTCTGCTCGGGGTCCTACCGGGGATCGGCCGACGAGCTCGCCGGCCACGACGGCTACAGCCTCGCCAGGATGGTGCCCAGGGCGTCGGCCAGCGCGTTCGCCGACGCCGCCGTGCCGGGGGAGCGCCAGCCGACGTGACCGTCGGGGCGGATGAGCACGGCTCCGGCGGTGCCCACGCCGAACTCCTCTGCCCACGTCGGTGAGGTGAGCTCCGCCGAGCCGTCGGCGGAGATCTCCAGGGCGGTGACGGCGACCCCGGTGTCCTGGGCCGCCTGCTTGGCGGCCTGCGCCCAGCCGGTGCCCGCGGGCGTCATCAGGGTGAACGAGCCGCCCAGCAGGTCCAGGGTGGAGACCCGGCCGCCCCGCCGTGACAGCCAGACGTGGGGCATGCGGTGGCCGGGGCGGGCGGTCGGCAGATAGGTCCGGTAAGGGTCGGCGGGTTCCGGGGCGGGCGTCCCGTCCGCGACGACGGCGGCGGAGTCGTAGTGGAAGCCGAGCACCAGGCCCTCCGAGCTGCGCCGGCCCGCCTGCTGGTCGATCGACTCCTGCATGGTCAGGCGGCCCTCCATCATCTGGAAGGTGATGAGCGCGTTGTTCAGGCTCTCGGTGACCGTACGGTCGGAGATCGGGCGCCGCTCGGGCGTGTAGGTGTCGAGCAGGCCGGCGCCCGCGGTGCCCCGGAGCACGGCGGCGAGCTTCCAGCCGAGGTTGTGCGCGTCCTGGATGCCGCAGTTCATGCCGAACCCGCCCTGCGGGGTGGACACGTGCGCGGCGTCCCCGGCGAGGAAGACCGGGCCACTGCGGAACTCGTCGGCGACCACGGCCTGCTGGAGCCAGGGCATGATGCCCACGATGTTCACCGCCAGGTCGGGGATGCCCGCCGCGGACCGCACCGCCGCGACGCAGACCTCCTCGGTGAAGTCGTCGGGGCTGCCGCCGTTCGCCGGGTCGTACCCGGTCTGGATCATCCACCGGCGCTGGTTGTCCACCGCCTCCACCGCGCACGGCGGGTTGCTGAGCAGGAAGTAGAGCGCGGCCTGGCGATCACGAAGCAGCGGCCCCAGGTCGGCGTCGAACATGACGCTGATCATGTTGCCCAGCGGGGGAGGGCCGGTCATGGCGATGCCGAGCGCGTCCCTCGTGGTGCTCCGGCCGCCGTCGGCGGCCACCAGGTAGCGGGCGCGGACTCCGCGGCGGACCCCCGCGGACTCGATCGTCGCCTCGACGCCGTCCGGGGTCTTCCGCATCTCCGTCATGGTCGTGCCGAACCGGACGTCGGCGCCCGGCTGCGCCTCGGCGAGCGCGCGCAGGATCACCTCGAAACGGTCCTGGGCGCAGATGTAGGTGTAGGTCGGGCTCTGCGGGGCGTCCTCGTGCAGGGGGGCGACCGCCCGCAGGAAGTCGTCGTCGGTCAGCGATGTTCCGACGCCCACCGCCAGGGTCTCCTCGCGGGGCAGTCCCGCGCGCTCGACCTCGTCCTGAATTCCCCACGCGCGGACCAGTTCCATGGTCCTGGTGGAAATGAGCCGGGCCTTGGGAAAGAGGGAGGTTTTCTGGTGCCTTTCGACGAGCAGCGAGGATATTCCGTACCTCGAAAGCTCGATCGAGGCGGACAGGCCGACCGGGCCGCCTCCGACAATCAACACCTCGACATCGAGCTCGTCCATGGCGTCAGCGTTCCGCACCGCTGTTATCAGCGTCAATAGCCGGATATCCGGATGATATCGGGCTGAAAACCGCCTTCAGTAGCCTCTCCCCTTGTAAGTGGACGATCAGATCGGCTCCCTTTCACCTCACCACTGACACCCTGGAGACGAGGATGCTCTTTACCGAAGGCTCCGTGGCCCTGGTAACAGGCGGGTCGCGCGGAATCGGGCGGGCGGTGGCGCTCGATCTGGCCAGGGAGGGCGCCCACGTCGTGGTCAACTACCTGCGCGCCGAGCAGGATGCCAAGGACCTCGTCGCCCAGATCGAGCAGGAGGGTGGCGGCGCGACGGCCGTGCAGGCCGACGTCACCAAGGAGGAGGAGGTCCAGCAGCTCTTCCGCGGCCTGCGCTCCGACTTCGGCCGGCTGGACGTGCTGGTGACCAGCGCGGGTATCACCCGCGACCGGCACCTCGTCGCCATGAGCCTCGCGCAGTTCCGCGAGCCGATGGACGTCAACGTCACCGGCACCTTCCTGAGCTGCCGGGAGGCTCTCCGGATCATGCAGCACCAGCGGCGCGGCTCGATCGTGACGCTGTCGTCGGTCAGCGGGCTCGACGGTGGCTTCCCCGGCCAGACGAACTACGTGGCGTCCAAGGGGGCGATCATCGCCTTCAGCAAGGCGCTGTCCTACGAGGCGGCGCCGCACGGCGTCCGGGTCAACGTGGTGGCCCCCGGCTTCGTCGCCACCGACATGACCCGCAGCGTTCCCGCCCAGATCAGGAAGCAGTACGAGTCCCGCATCCGGCTGGGCCGGATGGGCAGGCCCGAGGAGATCGCGTCGATCGTGAGCTTCCTCGCCTCGGACAAGGCCTCGTACGTCACCGGAGAGGTGATGGTCGCCCACGGTGGCGGCCTGGGCTGAGCCTGTCATCGCAAGCACGAGCTTCGACAGCACGAGCACGGAGGAAAGATGACCATCGACGAGCTGCGCGCCAGGGCCGCCCAGCGTCAGCAGGCGTGTGACCAGATCAAGAAGATGATCGTGAACCGGTTGGATCTGGAGATCGAGCCGAACTGGATCACCGACGACCAGCCCCTGTTCGGCCGCGGCCTTGAGCTGGACAGCCTGGACATCCTCGAGCTCTACGTGGCGATCGAGGCGGAGTTCGGGGTGGCCCTCTACGACAGCGAGATGGCGGTCTTCGGCTCGGTGTCCCGGCTCGCGGAGACGATCAAGCCCGAACTGCGAGCGGCAGCCGCGGTATGACCGTTGCCCAGTCGTCCAGGGAATCGCTCAGCCTGAACAACGACCAGATCAGGGAGCTGATCCCGCATCGCTGGCCGATGCTGCTGCTCGACCGGGTCGACAAGGTCGAGCCGGGCGTCAAAGGCACCGCGATCAAGAACGTCACCGGGACCGAGATCTGGTTCCAGGGACATTTCCCCGACGAGGCGATCCTGCCGGGCGTCGTGGTCATCGAGGCGATGGCCCAGCTCGCCGGAGTGGTCTTCTCGCTCACCGGGACAAGCAAGATCAGTTACTTGGCGGGGGTCAGGTCGATGCGCTTCCGTCGCCGGATCGTCCCCGGTGACCAGCTGGTCCTGACCGCGGAGCGGAGCGCGGGCGGCAGAGGCTTCGGGGAGTACCGGGTCTCGGCGCGAGTGGACGGGAACATCGCCGCCGAAGGAATCATCACGATCGCCGACCCGGCGGCCGGCAGCACTCATGGAGAGGTGTGAGAAATGGAATCCGTGCTTGCGAACGCGCATCCGGAGGAGACCGTCTTCGGCGAGGTGCTGGACGCGACGGTTCCGCTGCGCTTCTCGACGCCGGCCGAGGAGTACAAGGCCCTCAGGGAGCGAGCCGCGATGCTCGACCTGAGCGGGCTCGGCCTGATCGAGATCAGCGGTGACGGCGCCGTCGACTTCGCGCAGCGGGTCCTCGCCCGCGACGTCGAGTACCTGACCTCCGAGCGCTGCATGATGAGCCTCGTTCTGGACGAGTCGGGGCAGATCGTCGACCAGGTGGTCGTGTGGGGCCGGGAGAACGGGATGTTCCTGGAGAGTTCCTGCGGAGCCGGGCCGCGCCTGCTCGAACACCTGCAGAAGCACAACGACGAGGGCGTCGACATCGTCGACCGCTCCGGCGAGCTGACGATCCTGGGCCTGGAGGGCCCCTACGCCTGGGGCGTGGTGGGCCGGCTGATCGACAGCGAGCTGGCCTCGCTGCCTTTCGAGGCCGTGGTGGACACGACCTGGAACGGCGTGGACATCGTGTTCGGGCGGACCGGGTTCACCAGCGAGTACGGCTACCAGATGATCGTGCCCAGGGAGTCGGCCGCCGAGCTGTGGAGGCGGTCGCTGGAGCAGGCGGTGCCCGCCGGCAACGAGGCGCTGGAGATCGCCATGCTGGAGGTCCGGCAGCCGGTGATCCGGCACGAGGCGACCGACGGGGTCAGCATCATCGAGGGCGGCGCCAACTGGCTCGTCGACATCACCAAGGAGTCGTTCATCGGCAGGGAGGCGGTGCTGGAGGCGTTCAACGGCTCCGTCGCCCGCCGGACCCTCGGCTTCGGCGGCGGCGACTCGGTCCCCGAGCCCGGCACCCGGGTCCTGGCCGCCGGTCAGGACATCGGCGAGGTGGTGTACGCGGTGCACAGCCTCGGGCTGGGCACCACGCTCGGCCTGGCACGGGTGGACGCGGAGTTCGCCGCGGCGGGCCTGACGTTCACCGTCGGCGACACCGAGGTCACCACGCTGACCAGCCCCTACATCGCACCCAAGAGCTGGAGCATCCCGATCATCTGATCGGTCGATCGTCGAAGAAGGAGTGAGCATGGCGTCGCGCCCCGTCGTCATCACCGGTCTGGGTGTAATCTGCGCCATCGGCCGTGACCCGGAAGAGTTCTGGCTACGGCTCATGGCCGGTCAGGGTGGTGTCACCCCGGTCGACGACGAGGCGTTCGCCGTGTTCACCGCCAGGTACGCGGGCCAGGTCCCCGCCGAGTGGATCACCGGGCAACTGCCGGACTCCGACGCCGCCCTGGACCGCACCGCCCAGCTGGCCCTCATCGCGGCACGTCAGGCCGTCGGTCAGGCGGGGCTGTCGGCGGACGACGTCGAGGCCGGCCGGTTCGGGCTGGTGCTCGGCAAGTGCCAGGCGACCCCCGACGCGGCGGGCCGCTACCAGCCCATGCATCGCACCGGCGACGTGGTGGCCGGGCGGCTGGGCATGCGCGGGCCGCGCATCCTGGTGTCGACGGCGTGCGCGGCCGGCGGCAACGCCGTCGGCCTGGCCAAGGACAAGATCCTCACCGGTGAGGCGGACGTGGTGCTGGCCGGTGGCGTCGACCCGCTGCTGTTCGGGACCTACGCCGGGTTCGCCGGGTTGCAGGCGCTCAGCACCGGGCCCTGCGCGCCCTACAGCCGCTCCGACGGCCTCAACCTCGGCGAGGGCGCGGCCTTCCTGCTGCTCGAACCGCTGGACCGGGCGCTGGAGCGGGGGGCGACCCCGCTGGCCGAGGTCGCCGGGTACGGGCTGTCCGCGGACGCCTACCACGCGACCGCGCCCGACCCCACCGGGCGAGGCGGCGCGAGCGCGGTACGCCGGGCGCTGGCCGACGCGGGCATGAGCACCGACGACGTGAGCTACGTCAGCGGGCACGGCACCGGGACGCCGGCCAACGACGCGATGGAGGCCAAGGTCATGCGGGCGGTCTTCGGTGACCGCGCGCCGCGGGTGCCCACCAGCAGCATCAAGTCCTTCGTCGGCCACACCCTGGGCGCGGCCGGCGCGGTCGAGGCGGTCGCCGCCGTGCTGGCGCTCCGGCACGGCATGGCGCCGCCGACCATCGGCTTCGACACCGAGGTCACGACGGACCTGGACTTCGTGCCCAACGTGGCCAGGCGGATGCCGATCGAGACCGTGGTCTCCAACAACTACGCCTTCGGCGGCAACAACGTCGCGCTCGCGCTGACCACCCCGGGGGGCGTGCGCGAGTACGAGGAGTTCCCCGACCGGCCGGTCGTGATCAGCGGTCTGGGCCCGGTCAGCGGGCTGGGCACCGGGATCGCCGAAGTGGCCGAGGCCATCGCGGAAGGCCGCCAGGCCGTCGGCCGGGCGCCCTCGCTGGAGGGACGGACGTTCGCGCCCCGCTCGCTCTGGCGGCATATGAACCACCTGTCCAGGATGGCGATCGCGGCCTCCCGGCTGGCCTGGGAGGACGCCGGGATCAAGCTGCCCAGGGCGGCGCTGGACAACGTCGGGTTGATCTTCGCGACCGCGGCGGGCTCGGTGGAGAGTACCGGCGGATTCGACGAGAGCGTCGCGGTCGACCCGAACAAGCCGGCCGTGCTGAGCTTCTCCAACGTGGTGCTGAACGCCACCGGCGGCGCGGTCTGCCAGACCCTGGGGCTGCGCGGCCCGACCACCACGATCTGCAACGGCGAGGCCTCGGCCTCGATCGCACTGGACTGC
Source organism: Streptosporangium sp. NPDC049644 (assembly GCF_040675205.1). Lineage (NCBI taxonomy): Bacteria > Bacillati > Actinomycetota > Actinomycetes > Streptosporangiales > Streptosporangiaceae > Streptosporangium > Streptosporangium sp. NPDC049644. Next base: position 9,112 of record NZ_JBFAOJ010000109.1, read on the forward strand.
GCCGTTGAGATGATCAAGGCGGGCAAGGCGGACGTGGTGCTGGTGGTGGCGGCGGACGAGGCGACGGCCACCGGGATCTCCGGGGCCGCCGGGGACACAGTGGTCACCCCCTACGACCGGGAGCGCACGGGGTCCGTTCCCGGATCCGCGGCAGTGGCCATCCTGGTGGAGTCGGCCGAGCACTGCGCCGAACGCGGGGGGCGCGCCTACGCGCGAATCCTGGGCAGCGGCCACGCCGGTACCGGGGAGCAGGGCGAGCGGGAGTCGATCAGGCGTAGCCTGGCAGGTCTCTCCGTGGGGCAGGCCGGTCTGGTCGTCGGCGCGGGCACCGGCGGCCGGTACGACGCCGACGAGGCGGCGGTCCTGCTCGAACTGGTGCCGGACGGCCTGCTCACCACCTCGGTCGGGCAGACCGGCGACTGCCAGGCGGCCTCGGGCGCGATGAACCTCGCCGTGGCCGCCCTGGCGATCCGCGACGGGATCGCCCCCGCGCTGCACGGCCTGGAACACCCGTACACCGGTGAGGTGGAGTCCTACGTCAGGAAGCCGCACCTGTCGGAGGCGGTCGATCAGGCGCTGGTGCTGACCGCGGCGGCCGACTCGGTGCGCGGCGCCGTCCTGCTGGGGGCGATGCCATGAGACCGGTTCCCGAGGCCGGCCCGCCGTTCGACGTCTCGGAGACCGATCGGCTGCTGACCACCACCCGGTCCGTCCGGCGGCGGCTCGACCTTGACCGGCCGGTGCCGCGCGAGGTCGTGGAGGAGGCCCTGGAGGTCGCCGTCCAGGCCCCGACCGCCAACAACCAGCAGCACTGGCGCTGGCTGGTGGTCACCGAGCCCGGCATCAAGGAGAAGCTCGCCGAGATGATGCGGGTCTCCTGGAACTTCCACCGCAACGACGTATGGACCGGCGCCGGTCGCAGGAGGAACACCGAGGCGGCACGGCGGAACAACGCGTCGGTGGTCGCGCTGGCCGAGGGGATCGCGAGGGTGCCCGTCCTGGTCATCCCCTGCGTGCTCGGCCGGCCGCCGGACATCGCGGCCGTCGACGCCGCCTGGGAGCGGCAGATGGCGGCCAAGCCCGCGGAGGACACCGGACACGAGGTGCGGCTCGGCGCCATGCGGGCGAGCACCTTCTACGGCTCGATCTTCCCGGCGATCTGGTCCTTCCAGCTGGCACTGCGCAGCCGGGGCCTGGGCAGCACGATCACCTGCATGCACGTGCCCTTCGAGCGGCAGGTGGGCGAACTGCTCAACATCCCGTCCGGGGTCACCCAGGTGTGCATGGTGCCGGTCGCCTACACGATCGGTACCGACTTCCGACCGGCGAAGCGGTACCGAGCCAGAGAACGCACGTATTGGGAGGGATGGCAGACATGACCGTTGAGTACGCCGACGTAGTCGTCGTCGGTGGCGGAATCGCGGGCGCGTCCGCGGCCAGCAAGCTGGCCGCGGGTGGTCTGTCGGTCGTCTTGCTGGAGAAGCAGAAGGTCTACCAGGACCTGGTGCGCGGTGAGTGGCTGGCGCCCTGGGGCGTCCGGGAGGCACAGCTGCTCGGCGTCGCCGACTGCTTCGCGGCCGGCGGTGCCTGGGAGATCCGCGAATGGATGACCTGGGACGAGGCCATTCCCGCGGACGAGGTCGAGGCCATCGACATGACCCGGTCGATGCCCGAGGTCGGCGGCCCGCAGTCCTTCCCGCACCACGCGGTGTGCGAGCTGATGGCGGCGCAGGCGGCGGAGTACGGCGCCAGGCTGGTGATGGACGCGGCCAAGATCAAGGTCACCCCCGGCGCCGAGCCGAGGGTCAGCTACCTCAACGACGGCACCGAGCACGAGATCAGGACCAGGATGGTGCTCGGCGCCACCGGCCGGGTCGGCAACGTCGGCCGGCAGATCGGCGTCTCGATGAGCGGCTCCGTACACCACTGGGGCGGCGGCATGATGGTCGAGGGGCTGGACGACTGGCCCTCCGACGTACAGGCGATGGGCACCGAGGGCGACGTCATGTTCATGGTGTTCCCGCAGGGCTTCGGCCGGGCGCGGCTCTACCTCAACCTCGCGACCGGCACCCAGCACCGCTACCGCGGACCCGACGCGGTGCGGAACTTCCTGAACGCGTTCGAGCTCAACTGCCTGCCAGACCGGGGCAAGGCGGTGACCCAGGCGATCCCCGCCGGGCCGCTGGCGGTCTGGCCGTCGATGACGCTCATCCCCGACGGGCCGCCGCTGACCGACGGGGTGGTGCTGATCGGCGACGAGGCGGGAAACGGCGACACCGTGCTGGGCACCGGCCTGTCGTGCAGCATGCGCGACGCCAGGACCGTCGCCGACATCCTGCTGGAGAACGACGACTGGTCGGTGGGGGCCTTCGACCCCTACCTGAAGGAGCGCAAAGCGCGGATGGACCGACTGAACTTCGGCGCGGCCATCATCAGCAAGCTGTACGCGGAGTTCGGGCCCGAGGCCACCGAGCGGCGCAGGCGCGCCCGCCGGCTGATGTCGCAGAACGTCGCACTGCAGGTGACGGGGCTGTTGAACATGGTGCCCCCGGAGGATGTGCCGGAGTTCGGCTTCAGTGAGTTCTTCGCCGAACGGTTGTTTAGGGAGACCGCATGAGCATGGAATCGTTGGTCAACAGGACGCTGCACGTCAACGGCGTCGACATCGCGTTCGTCGACCAGGGCGAGGGCGACCCGGTGGTCCTGCTGCACGGATTCCCGGACTCCTCCTACCTGTGGCGCCACCAGATCCCGGCGCTGGTCGAGGCGGGTTTCCGGGTCATCGCACCGGACCTGAGAGGGTTCGGCGAGTCCGGCAAGCCGCAGGAGGTCGAAGCCTACGACATGCAGACGATCGTCAACGACGTCGTCGAGCTGACCCTGGCACTGGGCATCCGCAAGGCGCACCTGGTCGGCCACGACTGGGGTGCCGCCATCGCGTGGATGTACTCGTTCCTGATGCCCCGCAGGGTCGACCACCTGGCCGTGCTGTCGGTCGGCCACCCGGGGGTGTTCTCCACCCCGACGCTGGAGCAGCGGGCGGCCTCCTGGTACATGCTCTTCTACCAGTTCCCCGGGGTGAGCGAGGCGCTGCTGCGCCGCAACGGGTGGCGGCTGTTCAAGCAGATCATGGGCCGCGAGGGCGACCACACCCGCTACCTGCGCGACCTCGCCCGCCCGGGCGCGCTGACCGCCGGACTGAACTGGTACCGGGCCAACCGCTCGCCGGAGTCCGAACTCCGTCCCGAGCGGCCCTTCCCGCCGGTGCTCGCCCCCACGCTGGGCATCTGGTCGGCCGGCGACAAGGCCATGATGGAGGAGGGCATGACCGGCTCCGCCAAGTACGTCAAGGGCCCCTGGCGCTACGAGCGGATCGAGGACGCCAGCCACTGGATCCCCCTCGACGCCCCCGATCAGGTCAACAAGCTGCTGATCGGCTTCCTGGGCACCGAGAAGCCGGCCGAGGCGGCCAACCGCCGCAGGCGGCGGCTCTAGCCGGGGGACAGGGGGATCTCATGCTCGGGTTCCTGTTTCCCGGACAGGGCACGGTCCGCGTCGGCATGGGCGCCTGGCTGCGCCGCAAGCCGGTGGCCGCGCAGGTGTTCGCCCAGGCGGACGAACTGCTCGGGCAGCCGATCTCGCCGCTCTGCGCCAAGGGGCCGCTGGACCGCCTGGTCGCCACCGAGCACGCCCAGCCGGCGGTGACCGTGTGCAACCTGGCGGCGCTGGCCGTGCTCCGCGCCGACGGGCACGAACCCGGCCTGGTCGCGGGGCACAGCGTCGGCGAGCTCAGCGCGCTGTACGCGGCGGGCGTGCTCGACCTGGCGGGCACGCTCCGGCTGGTGGAGATCCGGTCCCGGCTGATGGCCGAGGTCGGGGTGACGGGCGGGATGAGCGCGGTGATGGGGCCGGCGGTCGAGGAGGTCGAGGCGCTGGCCGCCGAGGCCGCCACCGCGGACGAGCCGCTCGTCGTGGGTCTGGAGAACGCGCCGGGCCACACGGTGGTCTCCGGCGCCCTGCCCGCGATCGAGCGGCTGGGCAAGCTGGCGAGCGGCGCCCGCAAGATCGTGCCGCTCCAGGTCAGCAACGCCTTCCACTCCCCGCTGATGGCCCCGGCGGTACCCGGCTGGCGGGAGGCGGTGCGCGCCGCGCCGATGGCGCCGCCCCGCGTCCCGGTCGTGCCCAACGTCACCGCCGAACCCACCATGGATCTGGACGTGATCAGGGAGGCACTGATCACCCAGCTCACCGAGCGGGTGCGGTGGACCGAGACGGTGCTGCGGACCACCACGGCCACCCTCTGTGTCGAGGTGGGCGACAGCAAGGTGCTCGCCGGGCTGTCGCGCGGCGTCGGCGCCCGCTGCCTGAGCATGACCGACCCCGGCACGCCGCGGCGGCTGGCCCAGGAGCGGGGCGCGTGAGCCGGTGGGGCTGCGCCATGGTCTCCTTCGCCGGGCTCTCCCGGCCGAAGGAGCTCCTCGGCGAGATGCGGCTGGAGCAGGTCTACACCCGCCCGGAACGTCTGCGGTCGGGCACGGGCCGCACCCTCCAGCACTGGGCGGGCCGCCTCGCGGCCAAGCGGGCGGTGCTGCGCCTGCTGGACGTCGCGGAGACCGCCGAGCATCTCGGCCAGGCGGAGGTGCTGCCCCGGCCCACCCCGATGTGCTCCCGGAGCGCCGTCTGCCTGCACGGGCACCCGCCCGGCGTACGGCTGAGCGGCGCCCTCGCCGACGCGGCGGGGGACAGGGGACGGATCCGGGTATCCATCAGCCACACCGCCGCCTGCGCGCTGGCGGTCGCGCTCGTCTCGGCGCGGCTCCCCGAAGACGACCACCTCGATGGGGTTTGACGATGAGGTTCGACGGTGAGGTTCGACGGTGAGGCCTGACATGGACATGCGACAGATCGCGGAAAGCCACCTGAAGGCCTGGCAGAGCGGGGACGCTGAGGCGGTGGCCGCGTCGGTGGACGCCTTCGGCGATCCGGACACGGCGGGCCCGCTGAGCGGGGCGGCGCTGGCCGCCCACGCGGGCGAGGTACTGGCCCGGTTCGGCAACCTGCGCTTCCACGTCGAGCACCTGGCCGCCACCGAGGAGCTCGCCGTGCTCTCCTGGACGCTGGAGGCCGACCACCGCGCCCCCTACCTGGCCATGCCCGCCGTCGGCAGGCCCGTCCACGTCACCGGGACCGACCTGCTGGTCAGGGAGGGTGGGACGGTGCGCGTCCAGCGGTGCTTCGACCGGCTGGCCGTCGCCGCCGCGCTGGGATTCGAGGCCAGGTTCGTGCCCGAGGCCGACGAGGAGCGGGAGTTCGGGGTGAGCACGCGGACCACCCCGGGGCGTACCGCACGTCCCGGCGCCCTGGCGCTGACCTGGCTGGAGGTCGACGACGGCGCGCAGGCGGCCGAGGTCGACCTGCTCAGCGTGGAGGTCGTCAAGGCGTTGCGCGCCTCGAAGGGATTCCTCGGTGCCTCGACCTTCGACATCGGCAGGCGCAAGTTCACCCTGAGCGCCTTCGACCGCCCGGAGTCCGTCCGCGCCGTACACGGCCGGCCCCACCAGCGGGCGATGCGGCGCTTCTTCAAGGGTGGACTGTGCACCCGGGCGCTCACCAGCATCTGGCTGCCGGCCACGGTCCGCGAATACGCCCGCTGTCCCGACTGCGAGACCGTCTTCTCGACGGACGAGGGCGCGGCCTGCGGTTGTGGCTGGATTCCTGAGCGCGAATCCCTATTGTGACTGGAGTGCGATCTTGCCCACCCCCTCCCCCTGGTCCCCCTTCACCGCCGAGCACCGGCTTGACGACGGTGACCGGCCAACCGTGGTGTTCATGTCCGCCCTGTTCGCCGGAGGCTGGATCTGGGATCATCCCTACCGGCGGCTGGAGAGCGCCGGCTGGCCGGTGCTCCGCACCAACGAGCCCATCTGCGCGCTCGACAGCAAGATCGTCGGTTCGATCGAGCGACTCGGCGACGTGCTGCTCGAGGTCTGTGACGAGGCGGGGGTCAAGGACATCGTCATCTGCGCCAACTCCCTCGGCGGCCTGGTCGCGATCGACCTGGCGGGCCGCTTTCCCGAGCGGGTACGCGGCATCGTGGTGAGCGGGGCCCCCGGTCTGACCCCCGACCCCGACGTCGGCCTGAGCTTCGACCGCAGGGCGAGCGTGCAGCCCGCCGGCGAGGAGTTCCGCGACCGCATGCTGAGCGCCCTGTTCCACGGCGAGCCGCTCTTCACCGAGGAGCAGCTGGAGGCGACCGCCACCCTGCTGCGGCACCCGCCCGCGATGGTGAGCATGGCCCGCAGCATCAAGGCCACCCGCGTCTACAAGGTGCTGCCGGCCATGGACAGGGTGACCTGCCCGTCGATGTACGTGTGGGGGGAGCACGACCGGATGACCCCGGTCGACGCCTGGGTGAAGGCCCTGGCCGGCTACCCGCAGTACGAGATGGTCCTGGTCGAGGGGTGCGGGCACATCCCGATGATCGAGCGCGCCGAGGAGTACTCGGCCTGCCTCGACCGGTTCCTGGCGCCCTTCGCCGAGGCGGCCGGGACGGCCGGGGTGCCCGCGTGACCCGCTCGGCGGTCCTGGTGGGCGTGGACATCGTGGAGACGGGCCGGATCGCCAGGACCGTCTCCGACGGCGGCGCCGCCTACGGCAGGCGGGTCACCACGCCCGCCGAGCGGGAACTGCACGCCGGCTCGCCTCTCGCGGACGCCGCCTCGTTCGCGGTCAAGGAGAGCTTCATCAAGGCGGTGGGCGGCCGACCGGCCGGGTTCGACTGGCACGACTTCGAGGAGCGGGGCGAGGAGCAGCGGTGGGCCACCCCGCTGCTGGCCGAGGCGGCGTCGGTGCTGGGCGCGTCCACCGAGCTGACACTGACCACGGGGGCGTCGTACGCCATCAGGGGCGCCAGCCGCCGCGCCGCCCTGGCCCGGCTGGCGCCGCGGGAGAACGACGCCCCGGTGGCCGGCGCGGCCCGGTGGGGCCTCCGCGCGGGACTGCTCGTCGCGCTGGCGATAGTGACCGTCGATTCCAAGGGAGCATTGTGATGTCGCTTGTCCAGGCGGAGGGGGAGACCTTCGTCGAGCCCGGAGAGTCGATCCAGCGGGCGCTCGACGAGGCGGGGCCGGGAGCGACCATCCGCCTGACCGAGGGAACCTACGCCGAGAGCCTGTGGATCAGGCACAGCGGGGTCACCCTGGTCGGTGCGGGGCCGGAGCTGACCAGGCTGGTTCCCGGTGCGGCGGCGGAGGTGGGCATCCCGCAGCTGCACGACGCGTCGGAGGACGTGGTCAGTGGTGTCAGCGTGCACGGTGACGGCATCCGCGACGTCACCGTACGCGGGTTGGCGGTGAGCGGCTTCTCCGGCTCCGGCGTCTACGCGCACACGGTCCAGGGACTCGTCGTCGAGGACGTCGAGGCGCGGGACAACGACTTCTGGGGCATCTACGTCCGCGAGTCCAGCGGCGTCGAGGTGCTGCGCTGCCGGGCCTCGGGGAGCCAGTACGCGGGCATCGCGCTGAGCTTCTGCCCCGAGGCGAACGCGCTGGTCGCGGAGAACGAGACCTCCGCCAACGCCTTCGGGATCTTCGTCGACAACTCCTCGAAGGCGCGGATGCTGCGCAACACCTGCCACGGCAACTCCGCCGGGCTGCTCCTGCTCAACCAGACCTACGAGGGCGAGCTGCCGGGCGGGGTGAACGACTGCCTGGTAGCGGAGAACGAGCTCCGCGGCAACGGGCTGCTCAGCGGGGAGGGCAACCCGAACGGCCTCGGCGAGGCGGGACCGCCGATCTCCGGGGTGGGCCTCGCACTGATCGGCGCCCACCGCGTCACCGTGGTGGGAAACCGGATCCACGACAACCACCCGAGCGGCCCCTCGGTCATGGGCGGGGCGTTCGTGCTGGGATCGTCCAAGGACTGGGGAGGCGACGAGTCCCTGGACAACCACATCTCCTGGAACCGGATCACCGGCAACACCCCGCTCGACGTCCAGGTCGACGCCGACTTCACCCGGCAGGGTTTCGCCAACAACGTGGCGAACGCCACCGCGCCCGACACGATCGAGGGCTGCGCCGCCGAGGAGACCCGATGACCGCCACCCTGAGCTGTGCGGGGCTGAGCAAGAGGTACGGCGACATCCTCGCCGTACAGGACGTCGGCTTCTTCATCGAGAAGGGGGAGGCCTACGGCCTGCTCGGTCCCAACGGGGCGGGCAAGACCACCGCGATCTCCATGCTGGTGGGCCTGCTGCAGCCGGACACGGGGAGCGTACAGGTCTGTGGCCACGATCTCGCGACCGATCCGCTCGCGGCGAAGGCGAAGATCGGGTACGTCCCGCAGGAGATCGCGCTCTACCCCGACCTGACCGGCAGGGAGAACCTGCGCTTCTTCGGCAGGCTCTACGGGCTGCCCCGGCGGGAGCTGGCGAAGCGGATCGACGAGGTGCTCGACTTCGTCGGCCTGTCGGACCGGGCGGACGGAAAGATCGACACCTACTCGGGCGGGATGAAGCGCCGGATCAACATCGGCGCGGCCCTGCTGCACCGGCCGGAGGTGCTCATCCTGGACGAGCCGACGGTCGGGGTGGACCCGCAGAGCCGCAAGGCCATCCTGGACGGGGTCGAGCAACTGGTGGCCGACGGCATGAGCCTGCTGTACACCTCGCACTACATGGAGGAGGTCGAACGGGTCTGCAAGCGCGTCGGGATCATCGACCACGGCAAGGTCATCGCCGAGGGCACCCGCAAGGAACTCGTCTCCACCCTCGGCAGCGCGGACCGGGTCGAGCTCGTCCTCGACGGCGACCTGGACGTCGCGACCGACAAGCTGCGCGCGGTGGAGGGGGTCACCGAGGCGGTGCGGGTGGGCACCTCGTCCATCCGGCTGATCGTCAACGAGGGAAGTCACCTGCTGCCCACCCTCATCGCCGCGGTGCGGGGCATCGCCGTCGTGACGGCCGTCGAGGTCATCGAACCCGACCTTGAGGCCGCGTTCCTGCACCTCACCGGCAACAAGCTGCGGGACTGACGATGCTGAGAGCTCTTTTCACGGTGAGCCGTCTCGAACTGCGCGCCAGGTTCATGGACGGTACGGCGGTGCTGACCGCACTGCTCGCTCCTGTCGTGCTGGCCTCGCTGTTCGGGTTCGCCCTCGGCGGAGACGATCCGCCACTGCGCGCCACCGTGGGCTTCGTCGATCTCGACGGCGGGGAGTTCCCCTCCAGCGTGCGCCGGGAGGTGCTGTCGGCCAAGGAACTCGACGGCATGCTGACCCTGCGCGACCTCACGACGGAGAAGGACGCGCAGCAGACCCTCGACGACGGGGACATCGGCGCGGCGATCGTGTTCCCCCCGGGGTTCAGCCAGGACGTCGGCGCCGGACGAGGGGGGAAGGTCACCGTGCTCACCTCCCCGGAGACACCGCTGGCCGGAGTGGTCGCGAGCAGCATCGTCGACCGGATCTCCGCCCTGGTGGACGCCCGCACCCTCGCGGTCAAGGCGTCCCTCGACGCCGGCGTCCCCGCGGACAAGGTCAAGGAGTTCGTCGAGCGCAACGGCGCGAGCGGTCCCGCGCTGACCCTGGAGAGCGACCCCATGGCGGGCGGAAAGGTCGACCTGTCGGTCTACTACGGCTCCGGCATGGCCGCGCTCTTCGCCTTCTTCGTGGTCGGCACCTCGGTCAGGAGCCTGCTCACCGAGCGCAACCTCGGCACGCTCAACCGGATGCGTGCCGCGCCCATCCGGCCGTGGATCCCGATCGTGGGCAAGGGGGTGGTCGGCTTCCTGCTGGCACTGGTCAGCGTCTGCGCCGTCTGGGCCTCCTCGGTGCTGCTGTTCGGCTCCACCTGGGGTGATCCGCTCGCGGTGTTCGCGCTCTGGACCGCGCACGTGCTGGCCGCCGCCGCGATCACCATGCTGGTGGCCAGCAGGGCGAGGACCGACTCCCAGGCCGACGGGCTGATCATGGGCGTCTCCTTCGTCTTCGCGTTCCTGGGCGGCAGCCTGGTGCCGATGTACAACCTGCCGGACTTCCTGCAGAAGGTGGCGCTGTTCACCCCGAACGGCTGGACGTCGACGGGACTGACCGAGCTCGCCGGCGGCGGCGGGGGCCTGGCGACGGTCGCCGGCCCGATCGCCGCACTCTGCGGGATGGCACTCGTGGCCGGCGGCATCGCCGCCCTCGGCTTTCGGAAAGGACTACTCGGTTGAGCCCGAGCCCGGTCAGAGCCCTGGTGGCGGCCAACCTGCGCCGTCACTCCCGCGACAAGGTGGGCCTGTTCTTCATGGTGGTCATGCCGTTCGTGACCATCCTCTTCGTCGGGATGGCCCTGGGCGGAAGCGGGTCCGGGCAGGATCGGATACCGGTCGGGGTGGTCGCGCGGGACTCCGACCCGGTGGCGACGGCCGTACTGCGCCGGCTGGAGGCCGGCCCCGACCTCGCGATCGAGCGGATGGACACCGAGGAGCAGGTGCGGTCCGGGGTGCGGACCGGCGCCCTGGCCGCGGGTCTGCTGATCCCGCCCGGGTCCACCGATCTGGAGCTGGTCATGACCCAGACCAACGGCAGCGGCATGGCGGCACGCGGCATGATCGAGGTCGCGGTCGGCAAGGTGGCCGCGGTGCTCGAAGCCGTGCGGGCGGCCGAGGCGGCGGGCGCGTCCCCGGCCGAGGCCGAGGCTCTGGTGCGCAAGGCCCAGGCCTCCTCGGCCCAGGTGGCGGTGAGCACCAGCGGCGCCGCGGAGAGTTCCACGCCCCGCGGATTCGCCTACACCGCGCCCGCCAACGTGCTGCTGTTCACCTTCGTCAACTCCATGGCGGTCGCCGCGGCCCTGGCCGAGAGCCGCAGGCTGGGCATGATCCGCCGGTCCCTCGCCGGGCCGGTGCGGGAGCGCTCGGTGCTGCTCGGAGAGGTGCTGAGCAGGCTCATCATCGCCGTCGTGCAGGCCTGCCTGATCATGGTGGTGAGCACGCTGATGTTCGATGTGTCCTGGGGAGACCCGGTGGGCGTCGCGGCGGTCGTCGGCTCGTTCTGCCTGGTGTCCACCGGTGCCGCGGTGCTGGTCGGCAGCCTGGTGCGGTCGCCCTCCCAGGCCCCGGCGATCGGGCCTCCGCTGGGCATCGTGCTCGGCATGCTGGGCGGCTGCCTGTGGCCGCGAGAGGTCGCGGGCGAGACCCTGAACATGATCGGCTATCTGGTCCCGCACGGCTGGGGGATGGACGCGCTGATCACGCTGACCAAACCGGGCAAGGGGCTGGGCTCGGTCCTCATCGAGGTGGCCGTACTGCTCGGGATGGCGGTGCTCCTGCTGGGCATCTCGCTCATGGTGTTCCGCAGGCGCATGCGCACGTCCAACTGACCGAACGCGGCACTGCGGAAAGGGGGCGGCGAATGCGCGTCCTGGTGACCGGCGGGACCGGTCTCACCGGCTCCTGTCAGGGGTGCGCGCTCACGGGCGGTGCCTCGGCGGCCGCGCCGGAGGAGGCGGTCCGCACATGAAGGGCATCGTGCTGGCCGGGGGCTCGGGCACCCGGCTCCGGCCGCTGACCACGATCACCTCCAAGCACCTGCTGCCGGTCTACAACAAGCCGATGGTCTACTACCCGCTCTCGGTGCTGATGCTGGCCGGGATCCGGGAGATCCTGCTGATCAGCACCCCCGAGCACCTGCCGGGATTTCGGGCGCTGCTCGGCGACGGCTCCCGGCTGGGCCTGCGCCTGAGCTATGCCGTCCAGACCGCGCCCCGCGGGCTGGCCGACGCTCTGGTGGTCGGCGGGGAGTTCGTGGGCGACGACCCGCTGGCCCTCATCCTCGGCGACAACGTCTTCTACGGCCACGAACTCCCCTCGGTGCTCCGCGACGAGGTCGGCAAGCTCGACGGTTGCACGGTCTTCGGCTACCCGGTCGCCGATCCCGAACGGTACGGGGTGGCGGTCATCGGTGAGGGGGGCCGGCTGGTCGACATCGAGGAGAAACCGGCCCGGCCCCGGAGCAACCTCGCCGTCACCGGCCTCTACCTCTACGACAACGTCGCGCTGCGCTACGCCACGGAGCTGGCCCCTTCGGCGAGGGGCGAGTTGGAGATCACCGACCTCAACCGGCGCTTCCTCGCCGAAGGCCGCGCCCGGCTGGTCAACCTGGGCCGGGGCACGGCCTGGCTGGACACCGGCACGCCGGACAGCCTGCTGGAGGCCGGGGTCTTCGTGCAGGTGCTGGAGAAGCGGCAGGGCGTGCAGATCGCCTGCCTGGAGGAGGTGGCCTACCGGATGGGCTACATCGACGACCACGGGCTCCGCGAGCTGATCGGCCAGGTCGGGCCCGTGACGGAGGAGGGGCGCTACCTGGTCCGGGTGCTGGAAGCCGCGATATAAACCAAAGTTGACATAGGTGATCGCCTGTGTTGGGAGGGGAGCCATGGAGCCGATGGAGCTTCTGGAGTGCAGCCCGCCGCTGGCCCGAGAGTCGCTGAACGCCCAGCAGGCCGCGGCGGTGGCGCGGGTCTTCAAGGCGCTCGGCGATCCGGTGAGGCTGCGCATCCTGTCGATCGTGGCCGCCGGTGGCGAGGCCTGCGTCTGCGACATCGCCGCGGCCTTCGAGGTCTCCCAGCCGACGGTCAGCCACCACCTCAAGGTCCTCAAGGAGGTCGGCCTGCTCACCTCCGAACGCCGCGCCTCCTGGGTCTACTACCGCGTCGTCCCCGAGTCCCTGGCGGAGCTGTCGGCCCTGCTGAACACCCCGGCCGCGGTCTGAGGCGAGGTGGCGGGTCAGGCGGCCGGGGCACGCCTAGCATGGAGGTATGCGCACCGATCCGGTGACGTTGTTCCTCTGCGGGGACGTCATGCTCGGCCGCGGCGTCGACCAGATCCTTCCGTACCCCGGTGACCCGACGCTGCGGGAGAGCCATGTCCGTGACGCTCGGACATATGTCGATCTCGCGGAGGCGGTGAACGGCCGAATTCCCCGGCCGGTCGGCTTCTCCTGGCCGTGGGGGGAAGCCCTGGGGGCGCTGGAGGAGGTCGCGCCCGATGTCCGGGTGGTGAACCTGGAGACGAGCGTCACCCGGAGCGACGACTTCGCGGTGGGGAAGGCCGTGAACTACCGGATGAATCCAGCCAACCTGCCCGGTCTGCTGGTCGCCCGGCCCGACGTCTGCGTGCTGGCGAACAACCACGTCATGGACTTCGGCCGACGAGGTCTGGAGGAGACGCTCGACGCCCTGGCCGACGCGGGGCTGCGGGCGGCGGGGGCGGGCCGGGAGGCGGGCGAGGCGCGGCGACCCGCGATCGTCACCGTCGAGGGCGGCGGGCGGGTCCTGGTCCTCTCCTGCGGGACGGAGTCCAGCGGCATTCCGCCGGAATGGGCGGCGGCCCCCGGTCGAGGGGGTGTCGATCTCGTCTCGGAGCTGTCGGAGGCCGCCGCGGCCGAGGTGGCCTGCCGGTTGCGGCGGGTGAGGCGCCCCGGTGACGTCGCGGTCGTCTCCATCCACTGGGGCTCCAACTGGGGTTACCACGTCGCCCGGGAGCAGCGGCGCTTCGCGCACCGCCTGGTCGACGGCGGTGTCGACGTGGTGCACGGGCACTCCTCGCACCATCCCCGGCCCGTCGAGGTCTACCGGGGCAGGCTCATCCTGTACGGCTGCGGCGACCTCATCGACGACTACGAGGGCATCACCGGCTATGAGGAGTACCGGGACGATCTTCGGCTGCTGTACTTCGTGTCGGTGGAGCCGGAGTCGGGCAGGACGGCCGGTCTGCGGATGGTGCCCATGCGGGCCCGCCGGATGCGCCTCCGGCGCGCCTCGGTCGAGGACTCCGAATGGCTGCGGGCGGTTCTCGACCGGGTCGGCCGCGACCTCGGCTCACGGGTCGACCTGGAGCCGGACGGCGCCCTCGCGCTCCGGTGGACGACATGACCGCGGGCGCCTCTCCCGAAGATCTCATCCGGGCCGTCCGGGCGGCGGGTGTCCGCGACGAGCGCCTGCTGGAGGCCGTACGCGCGACGCCGCGAGCCGGGTTCGTTCCCGCGGGCCGTGTCGAGCTCGCGTACTACGACGAGCCCATCCTGATCGGGCACGGGCTGGTGACCACGCAGCCCTCGCTGTCGGCAAGGATGATCGAAGGTCTCGGTCTCGGCGGGACGGAACACGTGCTTGAGATCGGCACCGGCCTCGGTTTTCAGACCGCGCTGCTCGCTCGCCTGGCCGCCGATGTCGTGACCATCGACCTGTGGGCGGATCTGGTCCGGCAGGCGCGCCGGAACCTCGCCCGGCAGGGGATCGGCAATGTCGAGCTGCTCGTCGGGGACGGCGGCCGCGGCGTGCCGGACCGCGCCCCGTACGACGGCGTCGTGGTGTCGGCCGCCTTCCCCGAGGTCCCCCCGCCGCTGGTCGAACAGCTCCGGCCCGGCGGCCGTCTGGTACAGCCCATTGGACCGGGCGGGCGGGAGGAGGTCGTCCTGTTCCAGCGCACCGTGACCGGACTCGAGCGTCGGCAGGTCCTCACGCTGGCCAGCTTCGTCCGCCTTCGCGGAAGGTACGGCTTTCCGTCCTGAGCGGGTGCCCCGCCTCCCCGCGGACGGTGATCGGGAGCATGGCCTCCACGACCGTGCCGCCGCCCGAGGCCGGGCCGATCACGCACGCCCCGCCGAGCTCGGCGGCGCGCTCGCGCATCGGGGCGAGGAACATTCGATGACGGCGGTCACGGCAGTTGCCAGACGCCGGAGAGCACCGCGGCCAGGACCAGCGCCGCGCCGGCCCCCAGCCAGAGCCCGCGCTGGGCCGAGTCGCGCAGCATCGCCAGCGCTCCCGCTCCCAGGCCCAGCGCCAGCAGGTAGACCGCGTGCCAGAACGCCGACCCCGGGGCCTCCTGGAACGTCCACATGGGGGAGGTCCACAGCACGAACTCCACCAGGAAGCCGAGGAAGCGCTCGGAGCTCTGATAGACGACGTAGTTGAAACCGACCAGCAGGAACATGACCGCGAACGGCACGCCCCGGTAGGGCGCCCAGCGGGCGGTCGCCGTCCCCAGCAGCGTGGCTCCGAGCACGCACAGCGGCCCGGCGGCCATCTCCCACACCGTGGGGGTACGTCCCAGATCCACCTGGAACATCAGGCAGAGGCCCAGCAGCACCGCCTGGAACAGGCCGGCCAGCACGAAGGGCCCGAGGGCGGCCAGGCAGGCGGCGGCCGTACGGTGCGCACGGTCGACCGGTGTGGTGGACAGCAACTCGTCCGTGCCCGCCCTGCGTGCCGCGGTGCCGATGAGATTCGCGGCGAAGAACGCAGGTACGCCCCATTCCATCACCATCTGAGCGGTGATTACCCTGAAGGAGTCCTGCGGCCACTCCCAGGTGTGGCTGAAGAGCACCGCCGTCATCAGCGCGGGCCCGAGCAGGGTGAGCGGGTGGCGGAGCAGCAGCCGGAGCTCGGCGTAGGCCAGCGCGGGCACCGCGTGACGCGTCGTCGCGGGCAACCGGTCCATGAGCCGTGACAGCCCGGCCATCGCAGTGCCTCCGGCGGGCGGGCCGCCGGTCAGGGTCTCCGTAACCGGTCCGCTGTCCGCCGCCCGGGACAGGGCGCCGTGGTCGTACGTCATGCCGCCGCCTCCGCGGCCGTACCGCCGAGCAGCAGCAGGTAGCCGTCCTCCACGGTCGGCTCGGCCAGGCGGGCACCCTCCGGAGCGGGCCCGATGTTGCGGAACAGCCCGTCACCGGTGCGCCAGGAGAGCACTCCCGACTTCTCCGCGGAGAACCAGACCCGGCCCTCGGCCAGTGCCCGGATCTCCTCGGGCGTGCCCTCGAACACGCACCGTCCCGCCTTGAGCACGACCACCCGGTTGCAGAGGGCGGCGACGTCCTCGGTCTGGTGGGTGGAGAGCACGACGGCCCGGTCCTGCCCGATGTGCGAGATCAGCTCGCGGAACCGGAGCCGCTGCTCGGGGTCCAGGCCGACGGTCGGCTCGTCCAGCAGGATCAGCTCGGGGTCGCCGAGCAGGGTCTGCGCGATGCCCAGCCGCCGCCGCATGCCGCCGGACAGCGTCCGGATCCGCTTCCCGCTCACGGAGGTCAGCCCGA
Source organism: Streptosporangium sp. NPDC049644 (assembly GCF_040675205.1). Classification (NCBI taxonomy): domain Bacteria; kingdom Bacillati; phylum Actinomycetota; class Actinomycetes; order Streptosporangiales; family Streptosporangiaceae; genus Streptosporangium; species Streptosporangium sp. NPDC049644. The sequence goes on from NZ_JBFAOJ010000109.1 coordinate 25,183, forward strand.
CCTCCTCGATCACCCGGCGCACCTCGTCGTGCCGGGCCCGCCGCTCCACCATCTCCTTCAGGATCGCCACGTAGTCGACGAACTCGAAGACGGTGAACCCCCGCTGGTAGCCCGGCTCCTGCGGCAGGTATCCCAGCCGCCGCCGGATCTCCAGCCGGTCCCCGGCCGGGTCCCGGCCGAGCAGTCTCAGCTCGCCCTCGTCCGGTGCGAGCACGGTCGCCAGCATCCTGATCAGCGTGGTCTTACCCGCGCCGTTCGGCCCCAGCAGGCCGGTCACCCCCTTTCCCACGGTGAAGGTGAGCCCGTCCAGGGCCCGGCCGCGACCGTAGGTCTTCACCAGACCCGCTGCCTCGATCATGAGAACTCCCTGCGGCGCGCGATGAGCAGAACGCCGGATACGAAGGTGATGGCCAGGTAGCCCGCCTGGCCGGCGCCGCCGAACATCGCCAGGCTCGGCTCGCGGAGGTTCGTGGCGACGACCACGACCAGCCAGGTCGCGGCCACGGCCGCCCCGCAATGGCGCGGGTCGAACCGGCTGGAAAGGACGAGGGTCAGCGAGGTCAGCGCGAGCGAGGGCAGCAGCCACGCGGCCACGGTCCAGTCGTCGCCCAGCAGGCCGAGACCCATCACCAAGGCCAGCGCCGACGAGGACGTCAGCACCGCGGCGGCGCGCATCAGCATCAGCCGGAACATCGAGTACGGAGCCGCCAGGCCGATCTCGTGGGCCGGATCGCCGTCCCGGCCGAAGGCCACGGCGACTCCGGCGACCGGCAGGATCGGGGCCAGCGTGAGATAGGAGAGCAGCCCCCACCGGGTCGTCTCCCCCGAGGCCAGCGCGGCGAACAGGAGCGCCACGGTGCTGGCCGCGATCCACGGCAGGCGCAGCGAGTGGGTGGCGCCCAGCAGCCGGGCCGTGTGGTCGTGGACGCCGATCGCCCGCAGCAGTTGTTCGAACGGTCCCGGCGTGGGCGTGTCCACCGCGTCGGCCACCTCCGCCCAGACCCGGTCCAGCCGGGAGCGCGGCACCCGGGGCGCGAGCAGGCTCCGGCATCGATCGCAGGCCAGCAGGTGGGCCTCGACCGAGGCGGCCAGGGTCGGGTTCAGTTCCCCGTCGGCGTACCTGACGGCCAGGCCGTCGTCCATGTGCCAGGTGCTCATACCAGCTCCTCCCTCAACAGTGCCTTCGCTCGCATCATCCGGGTCTTGACGGTCCCGGCGGGGATGCCGAGCAGCCGACCGGCCTCCCGGGTGGTCAGCCCGTCCAGCACCGTGGCCTGGACCACCGCGCGCAGTTCCGGGGAGAGCCGGCCCATCGCCTGGCCGAGCTCGCCGTACTCGATGCCGAGCAGCACCTGCTCCTCGGCCGAGACCATGACCTGCTCGTAGGCGGGCAGTGGCACCGCCGGGCGGCGGCGGAGCTGGTCCAGCAGGCGGCGGATACCGATGCCCCAGATCCAGGCCGCGACCTCTCCCTTGCCCTTCCAGGTGCGCGCCGTCCGCCAGACGGCCACGAAGGTGTCCTGGACCGCCTCGTCCACCAGCGCCGGGTCGGCGCACCGGCGGGTGAGCCGGATGACGAGCCAGGGTGCGTGCCGGGCGTAAAGGACCTCAAGGGCCCGGCGGTCCCCGCCGGCGACGGCCTCGAGCAGTCGAGCGTCCGTCCAGCTCTCGTGCTCGCTCATGGGAGCCCTTTCAACGGTGTCATGCCTCTATGTCGCATCCGATCGCCTCAGCGGTTCACGGCATGGAACGAACCGAACGCGGTGTCGAGCCCGACAGGTGAGGCATGAGAAGGAAAATACTGGTCTCGCTGGTGGCGCTGTCCATGGTGTGCGCTGCGACGTCGTGTTCGCGGGGAGTGCCGCTCGACGGTCCTCCGGGCACCGGGAAAATCATCATCGACGCCGACATGGGCGAGCTGAACGACGACGCGCAGGCCATGTTCCTGCTGGCCGCCGCCGAAGGGGTGGAGGTGCTCGGGGTCACGACCGTGGGCGGCAACACCTGGCCGGAGGAGGGCACCGCGTACGCGCTGCGCCAGCTGGAGCTCATCGGCAGGACCGACATCCCCGTGGTGACCGGCGAGACCAACGTGCCGGCGCCGAGGGAGGACTACGACGGGGCCCTGGACCGGCCGAGGCCGGCGTCCCACCGCGCGCTGGCCACCCCGCCGCACGGCGGCTACCCGACGACCCGGCCCACGGCGGGCAGCGCCTCGGACTTCATCGCCGACCAGGTGGGACGCCACCCCGGCGAGGTGACCGTCTTCGCGCTCGGCCCGGCCACCAACCTGGCGCGCGCCGTACGGGAGCACCCCGAGATGGTCCCCCTGGTCAAGGAGATCGTCTATCTGGGAGCCGACACGGAGGGCGAGGAGTTCAACCGTTGGTTCGACCCCGAGGCGTCCCGGGTCGTCTTCGCCGCTCCGTTCAAACGCGAGCTGGTCGTCACGCTGGAGGCGGCGCAGCGGCTCACCTTGGACGGGAAGACCTACGAGCGGGTGGTCACGGGCCCGGAGAGCCCGGTCAGGAAGCTCTTCAAGGAGATTCAGGGACCGCTCTTCGCCGGTGACCCGGGACACCGGGCGTTCGTCTGGGACGCCGTGGCCGCGGCGGCCTTCCTGCGCCCCGAGATCGTCTCGGACACCGACGGCCGCACCGTGCTGGAGGTGGACCCGGACCGGTTCTGGGACCTCTACGTCACGCGGATCGGCTCGGCCGGGCCGCCGAGCCGAGGGCTCGAACCCTGACCTCCACCGGTCGGAGTGGAACTTTCAGATGGCCGGGAACATGCCGGAGTCAATCGGGCCTGGTCGCCCCGTGGGGCCGGGGCGGCGGGCCCGAGTGTGCTTGCGCGGGGGAGGAACCGCTCTATGGTGCGAATTATGGGAGCGCTCCCACAATAATCCGCGACCGAAAGCGGTGCCAGCATGAGGCGAACGAGAGAACGTGGGGTGCGGCGGGCCGTCATGGCGGTCCTGGCCGCCCTCGGCCTGGTCCTCACGGCCGGGGCGGTCACCGCGCCGGCGCACGCCGACACGACGATCTGCGAGCAGTACGGCACCACCACCATCCAGGGCGGGAAGTACCACGTCCAGAACAACAACTGGGGCGACGACACCAGGCAGTGCGTCAACGTCACGGGCCTCGGCTTCTCGGTGACGGAGGCGAGCCACGACAGGCCGACCGACGGCGCACCGGGCTCCTACCCCTCGATCTTCGCCGGCTGCCACCGCGCCCAGTGCACCTCCGGCAGCGGCCTGCCCATGCGGATCAGCGACGGCCGGTTCAACGGCATCCAGACCAGCGTCCACATGACGTATCCGAGCGGCGGCGTGTACAACGCGGCCTATGACATCTGGCTCGACCCGGCTCCCCGGACGGACGGGCAGAACACCGGCGCGGAGATCATGGTCTGGCTCAACCGGGTGGGGCCGATCCAGCCAATCGGCTCCCGAGTGGGCACGGTCAGCCTCGCCGGGGCGAGCTGGGAGGTCTGGTACGGCAACGTCGGCTGGAACGTGATCTCCTACGTCCGCACCCTGGCGACCACGTCGATCGACTTCACCGTCCGTACCTTCGTCGACGACGCGGTCAACCGTGGCCACGTTCAGCGGTCCTGGTACCTCACCAGCGTCCAGGCGGGCTTCCAGCCGTGGGTCGGCCAGACCGGCCTGGCGGTGAACAACTTCTCCTACGGCATCATCGGCGGTGGAAGCTGCTCGGCCACCGGCACCCTGTCGTACGGGGGGAACAACATCTATGCGGTCGATCCGATCAGCGTGACCAACACCGGTCCCTCCACGATCAGCGGCTGGACCGTCACCGTCACCCTGCCGGCCGGGCACAGCCTCATCGGCTCCTGGGGCGCCACCGTCACCACCAGCGGGCAGACCGTCACCGCTCGCAACCTGAGCTACAACGGCTCCCTCGCGCCCGGCGCCAGTGTGGGCTTCGGCTTCCAGGCCGTCCGCCCACCCGGCGTCCCGCAGTGGCCCTCGGGCTACACCTGCGTCGCCTCCTGACCGGGTCCGGGGCACGGCCCGGCCGGGATCGATGTCGACGGCGTGCAACTCGACCCGCTCCAGCGCGGCGGCCAGCGCGGCGCCCACCGCGCCCGAGCCGCAGCACAGGTCGACGACGAC